>CAXSEW010000324.1:0-5405 GCA_964236185.1 uncultured Nakamurella sp.
CGGTGTTGGTGGAACCGGCGGCCACGTCTCTGGACGACGCCTACCAGCAGATCCAGGCGCTGGGCACCGCCACCGGACACACAGCCGAAGCCGGCAGCACCGTCGCCACGATGCGGTCCGGTATCGCCTCGCTCGTCGCCACCGTGCCCAAGCGGACAGCACCGCTGCGATACTTCCACGAATTGGACAGCACGCTGTACACGGTGTCGTCCAAGACCTTCATCGGTCAGGTGTACGGGTTGGCCGGGTTGAAGAATGTCGCGGACTCCGGAGCAAAAGGCACCGCCTATCCGCAACTGTCGGCAGAATTCCTGGTCAAGGCCAACCCGGATCTGGTTTTCCTGGCCGACACCAAGTGCTGTCAGCAGACCGCGGCGACATTTGCCGCGCGTCCGGGATTCTCGGTGCTGTCGGCGGTGAAGAACCAGCACGTCGTGCTGCTGGACGACGACATCGCCAGCAGGTGGGGCCCGCGGGTGGTGGCATTGCTGAAGAAGATCGTCGACGCGGTGAAGTCCGTCCGGTCGTCCTGACGGTGGCCGACGCCGCCTCCCGGCCCCCAGCTGACCGGCCGCTCGGGCCGGCACTGGCTGCGCGGTCCACCCCCGCGGCATTGCGGCCCGCGCGCCTGCGACCAGGGTGGTTGGTCGGCGGCGGTGTCGCCGTGCTGGTGGTGGCCATTGCCGGCGTGGTGATCGGACCGGTGTTCATCTCTCCGGTCGCGGCCGTCGGGCATCTGCTGGGCTTTTCCACCGCCCTGAGCCCGACCGAAGTGGCGATCATCGACGAGATCCGGCTGCCGCGGGTGGTCCTGGGCCTCCTGGTGGGCGGCACGTTGGCGTTGTCCGGCGCCGGTTATCAGGGTGTCTTCCGTAATCCGCTGGCCGACCCCTACCTGCTCGGCGCCGCGGCGGGCGCCGGCTTGGCGGTGACCCTGTCCATCGTCGGCCAGGTCGACGGCGTCTCGGCAGTGGGAGGCACCCCACTGGCAGCCTTTGTCGGCTCGCTCGCAGCGGTCGGCCTCACCTACGCGCTCGGCGTCGCCGGTGGCGGCCGAGCCTCGACGTCGTCGCTCATCCTGGCCGGCGTCGCTGTCGGCAGTTTCCTCACCGCCGTCCAGACCTACGTCCAGCAGCGCCATCAGGACACCATCCGGAAGGTGTACTCGTGGATCCTCGGTCGGCTGGCGGGCGGCGGGTGGCACGACGTACTGGTGCTGCTGCCGTACGCCGTCGCTTCCTGGGCCGTGCTGCTCACCCAGCGGCGGGTGCTGGACGTGTTGGCCGTCGGTGACGACGAAGCAGCGACGCTCGGCATCAACGTCAGGCGGACGCGGCTGGTCGTCATCGTCGCGGCGTCGCTGGGAACTGCTGCGGCGGTATCGGTTTCGGGGCTGATCGGGTTCGTCGGCATCATCGTCCCGCATGCTGTCCGACTGCTGGCCGGTCGCAGCCACCGGGTGGTGCTGCCGCTGTCGGTGCTGTTCGGCGGAGCCTTCCTGTGCGCCTCGGACCTGCTCGCCCGCACGATCGCCACGCCGGACGAGATCCCGATCGGCGTGATCACCGCGTTCTTCGGGGCGCCGTTCTTCGTGCTGATCCTGCGTCGCTCCGGGCGGGGCACGTGATCGACCTGTCCGCGGTCACCGTGTCCCTGGGCGGCCGGGACGTGCTGTCCGCAGTGGATCTCCACGTCCACCGGGGTGAATGGGTGTGCGTGGTCGGTCCGAACGGCGCCGGGAAGTCAACCCTGCTGCGGTATGTCGCTGGGATCGTCGACGGCCGCGGGGCGTTGGAGCTCGACGGTCGAGCAGCGAGCTCGCTGCACCGCCGGCAACGGGCACAGACGGTGGCACTGGTGCCGCAGACGCCGACCATTCCCGACGGCATCACGGTCACCGACTACGTCCTGCTCGGCCGGGCCCCGCACATCAGGTCGCTGGCGGTGGAAGGCGCCGCCGATCTCCGCGCTGTGCACGATGCGCTCACCCAGCTGGATCTGCTGCAGATGGTCGACCGGATGGTGTCCACGTTGTCCGGTGGTGAACGGCAACGGGTGGTGCTGGCCCGCGCGGTGGCCCAGGAAGCACCCGTGCTGCTGCTGGACGAGCCGACCACCGCGCTGGACGTCGGCCATCAGCAACAGGTTCTGGAGTTGATCGAGACTTTGCGCCGCAGAAGGGATCTCGCGGTGGTCAGCACGATGCACGACCTCACCCTGGCCGGGCAGTACGGCGACCGGCTGGTGCTGCTGGACAGAGGCCGGGTCGTGGTGGCCGGTACCGCGGCGGAGGTGCTGACCGAAGCCACTGTCGCCCGCTACTACGGCGCGCGGGTCCGGGTGCTGGACGACGGCGGCCGGCCGGTCATCCTGCCGGTGCGCGACCACGCCCCGAAGCTTGGTGGATGACCAGCCCGTCCGAGTCCACGGCCGGCGGATGCTCAGCGGACCCTCATGACGACAGGAAGTCGGCGATCAGGGTGGACATCTCAGCCGGCGACCAGCCGTGCTGGATCGCCCCCATCGATTGCATCTGAGCATTGCTGAGCGACGCCACGATCGACTCCGCCGCGGTCGTCATCTTCGGCATCGTCTGCGTCCCGACCAGCACCAGCGTCGGCTGGGCGACTCCGGCCCACAATTGCCGGCGGGGCGCCGACTGGGTCCAGGCGATCGACTCCGCGTCCGCCTCCAGGCTCGGTCCCATGCCGACCATGACCGACCAGCCCGGGCTCTGTCGGGCGCCGGCGAGGACCTGCGGCGGCATGTCCTTCATGAAGTAGGAAACGGTCGCATCCCAGTCGCCCGTGGCGATCTGCGTCCGCAATCCGGCCAGGAATTCTGCGCCGTCCTGACCGCCCTCGGTCCCCAGCGGCACCTCGAACAGCACGAGGTGCGACACCGGCAGTCCGGCCGCGGCGGCGGCGAGGCTGATCGCGCCGCCGGAGGAATTGCCGAACAGCGTCACCGGTCCGTCCAGTTCAGCGGCGAGCGCCCCGATGTCCGCGACGGTCGCGGACAGCGAGATCGGCAGCGCGGCCTCGCTATCGCCGCGTCCGCGACGGTCGAAGTTGATCACTGTGAGGCCGAGACCGGCGAGCAGGCCGGCCATCTCGATGGTCGTCTGGTCGAAGCCGCGGAACTGCATGGCCCCGCCGACGAGTATGACGCCTGGACCGGTGCCTTGCCGGTCGTAGGCGATGCGGGTTCCATCCGCGGAACGGACGTACTGGCTCATCTGCTCTCCTGAGGTTGACGATCATCTTCATGCATGGACTCAGCGGCAACATTCTTCCGCAGCCGAACGCGCGCGCTTGTGCTGCCCTCCATGCCAGGGCTGCCGGTATTCGACTGCGATGAGCTGTTCAGCGCGCTCGATCATGAGCGGGCGGACCGCGCGGATTTCATCCATCCCGCGCAGTGGTGACGACGGTCCTGCGCGGCGCTGGCGTCGTTGGACTGCTCGTCGGGGGAAGTCCGGCTCTGTCACCGGTAGGGACGGAAGAAATCGCGTAACTCCTGGGCGTAGAGCTCCGGCTCTTCGAATGGGGCGAAATGACCGCCCCGCGCTGGTTCGGTGACGCGGACGACGTTGGCGACCCGGTCCAGCCACGCCCTGGGCGGATGCACGATGTCGGCCGGAAACAGCGAGAAGCCCGACGGCACCTCGACGCGGCGGGCGTGTTGCGACGACGGTATGGCGCCGTTGGCGGCATACATGCGCATGGAGGAACCGATGGTCCGGGTGAGCCAGTAGACCGTGATGTTGGTGAGGATCTCGTCCCTGGTGAAGCTCCGTTCGACCTCCCCACCGCAGTCGCTCCAGGCCCGTAGCTTCTCCACGATCCAAGCGGCCAGTGCTGCCGGGGAGTCGGTCAGCCCGACGGCTGCGGTCTGCGGCTTCGTGCGGTGCATCGCGGCATACGCGCCCTCGGCCTGACCCCAGGCGGCGGTGGTATCGAACATGGCGCGTTCCTCGGGCGTCAGCTCCGCCGGATCGCCGGGGTACACGGGCAAGCCGGCGTCCATCCGGTGCACGGCCACGACGCGGTCCGGGTGGTCGAGAGCGAGGTAGCGGCTCACTCCACTGCCGATGTCACCACCCACTGCGCCGAACCGTTCGTAGCCAACGACTGTCATCAATTGCGCCCAGAGCCCCGCGACGTCGATGCTGTTGATCGGTGGTCCCGGGGGGCGTTCGGAGTAGCCATAACCAGGCATGTCCGGAATGACCACGTCGAATGCGTCGGCGGGATCGCCGCCGTGTGCGGCAGGGTCGGTGAGCAATGGAATGATCTTGAGATAGCGCCAGAACGAGTCGGGCCAGCCATGACACAGGATCAATGGCAGCGCGCCTGGACTCCCGACCGCCCGGACATGGAGAACATGGATATCCGAATGACCCAGCGAGACACGGAAGTGCGGCAGCTCGTTGAGCGCGGCCTCCTGCGCGGGCCAATCGAAATCCTCCGCCCAGTAGCGGACCAGCTCGCGCAGGTAGTCGATGTCCGTGCCGAGCGACCATCCCGCATCGGTCGGCTCATCGGGCCATCGGGTGGCCCTGAGTCGGTCGCGAAGATCCTGCATTGCAACAGGATCGGTCCGAAGCAGGAAGGGTTTCGGATGCGGCGCCTGGGCCCTCGTGGTCGTCTACCCTTTCTCGCGTCGACTACTGCTGTGCGCGCTGGCTGCGGAACGCCTCCAGCAGTGATTCTGTGACCTTCGGATCCAATTTCTGCACCTGTGCACCGCGAGCAGCGCTCGCGGTCTGGCCCATCTGCCGCAAGAATTCGGTGCACCCGTCGCAGTGCGCAAGATGATGGTCGATTCGTGCCCCGAAGGTCGGGCGGCAGCGCCCCTTCGAGGTAATCGGTGACGTGCTCGACCAGTTCCTGGCACCGGATGGACGCCGGCGAATCGGAACGGCGGCGCCATGTGATCCTCACCGTACGGCCCGGTTCCGGCATGGCGTTGATCGCAGCGACGATCAGCTTCCGGGTTTCGTCGGCGACCGCGGCCGATTCCGGCGACGGCGCCCACCGAGCAGGCGCGCCACCGACGGTCCAGCCACCCGGATGAGGATCGGTGCTGCTGTTGAAACGGCGCGGGTCGACCGTCGGCTCGACGGCGTCAGGCACGACGTCGACCCGGGCCTCCCGTGCGCCGCGCGCTCTGGCGGTGTTGATGAGAATGCCGAAGACCCAGGTCCGCAGGGTGGAGCGCTCTTCGAAGCGGTGGAGATTCTCGATGACGACCAGCCACGTCTCCTGTACGACGTCCTGCGCTGTGTGGGGGCCGTGCACGAACCGGCCCGCCACGTGCAGCATCGCCGACGACCAGCCATCGACGACGGCGGTAAAAGCGGCTTCGTCGCCCGCTCGCAGATCCGCGAGCAGATCGCTGCC
>CAXSEW010000325.1:0-5401 GCA_964236185.1 uncultured Nakamurella sp.
TAGGCGTCGCTGGGGCCGAGTTCGGTGGTTTGCGCAGGGGTGCTGCCTCCGTCGGGTGTGAACCAGTCAGCGAATGACATGGGTATCGCCTGCGTGGTGCCGTCGCTGTGATTCACGGTTGCCACCGCATTGTTGATGTCGCCGTAGCTGGATGCCGCAGCGACGGCGAGGGTGCTACCTGACCCGCTGAGCGGAATGGTTTGACCTCGAGCCGTGTAGTTGTCGGCGTGGTCGCCATTCGGGTCGACCGCCGGCCAAGGAAGGGGGATGGAGCCGACGGTGATCGTGCCGCCGATATTGATTCCCCAGATGGAGCTCAGCTGGTCCGTGTCGTAGCTGTCCCCGATGCCGTCGAACATGCCGGTCAATCCCGCTGACTCCGGGGTGGCCAGGCCTTTGTTGTCGGGGCCGCCCAGGCCGTAGGCGAAGATGTGCAGGGCGGGTTGTGGTGTGCTGCCGGTGCCGACGGACCCCGATCCCGGCGGAAGTGTGATGGATGCGACGGTCTTGTTCACCGGCAGCAGGAACGTGGTGCCGAACAGTGATGCGTGCGCCGTGTTGGGGGTGGTGGCCAAACCGGAGACGACGGTGTCGGTGCCTGACGCGGGAGCAGCGGCCAGCCAATCCGCGAAGGTCAAGGTCTCGGTCATGGTCGTGCCGTCGGTGAAACCGATGGTGAGCACTCCGCTCACCGGATTCCCGACGTTGCCTGATGCCGCTCCCAGCACCGCGAGGGTCTTACCCGTCCCGCTGAACAGGAACGATTGTCCGGCGGGGACGTAGTTGTCGGCGACGCCGGCTTTCGACGCCGGCAGGGTGAGTAGTACTCCGCGTACGTCGACCGTCGCCGGGACGTAGATGGAATACGAGCTCGGTTCGTATTGATCACCACCCCCGTCGAACCCTCCGCTCCCGGAGAAGTTGTAGCCGACCGCTGAGTTGTTGTAGGCGCCGGAGGGGTTGACCGGTGGGCTGGGAATGGCCAGCACCACCGCGAATCCGTCACCCACCGTCGTGGAGGTGCCGATCGACGCGTGGTCGACGATGAGGTCGTCGTAGTGGGAGAAACCGGCACCGCCACCGCCGCCGGCTTGGGTGTAACGACCTCCGCCGTCGCCGCCTTGGCCGCCGACCCATCCGCCGCCTCCTCCGCCGCCGCCCCCGGTGGCATCGAGAAGTCGGTTCTCCGATGATCCTTGGTCCCCGTCACCGGTACCCGGGTGGTCGGTGGCGTTTCCGCCGCTACCGCCGGCGACCGGGTTGGTGCAGCTCTGGTCCGAGGAGTCGCCGCAGGCCGACGAGCCGTTCCCAGCGCCGGCCTGTCCCCAGTCCAGCCCGGCATTGCCGCCGGCGCCGCCGTTCATGCCGCCCGCCGAGCCGCCGATCCCCCCACCGCCGCCGGCCTGCAGCAGCGCGTCTCCGGTCACGGTGTCGACGATCGCGGAGCCGCCGCCACCGCCGCTACCGTCGTCTCCCTGCTGTAGGGGTCCGTCGTCGTGACCGGCGCCGCCGCCGCCGCTCTTGCCGAGTCCGTTGCTGGGGTTCTGGCCGTATCCGCGGCAGCCGGCCTCCAGGAACAGGTCCTCGCCCGGCTGTACCCGGATGTTGCCGGCGGCGAGCGCCCCGTACCCGGCGGGGCCTGGTTTGGTTGCGCTGGTTCCGCCCTGCCCGCCGCTGAGCACGCCGTAGACGTTGAACACGCCGGCCGGCACGGAGTAGTGCGCGCTGTTGGTGATGCCGCCTGCGCCGATGCCGTACTGGATGCGGGTCGCCTGACCGGCAGGTGAGAACGTCACCGTCCCCTGATAGGTGTTGGTGTTGCCGAACGCCACGGCGGTCGAGCCGACGGTGGTGTCGACGAACGACAAGCCGCCTCCTCCTCCGCCGCCACCTGCCGGGTACACCAGATCGCTGTCGTCCTGGCCGCCGTTACCTCCGCTGTACCCGGCGCCAGCGCCGCCGCCGCCCTCGTGGTCGTCGGCATCGGATTCGCCGTCGCCGCCGTTCCCTTGGCTGTCCGCAGCGTTGTCGGTGCCGCAGTCGCCTCCCGGGGTGTGGCCTCCTTCGCAACCGCCGGCGCCGGGCGAGCCCTGACGGACACCCTTGCCGGAGTCGTGGTCGCCGCCGGCGCTGGCCCCGGAGGGCACCGTCCCCGAGGTGCCTCCGTAGTAGCCAGCACCTGCAGGGGAACCCGCCGCACCGCCTTGACCGCCGAAACTGACGTCATTCCAGCTGCCGCCGGCTCCGCCGCCGCCGCCGGCGACGGCCAGCACCCGACCCGAGGTTGCGTCGACGATCGCCGATGCCCCGCCGCCGCCGCCGGACTTGCTGCCCAGGTGCAGTCCTTTGGCGGACCGCCCGTCCCCGCCCGAGCGCCACCCGGTGCCCGGCGTGACACTGTTGGCGCCGCTGGCCGCCCACACCTGCAGCTGATGACCCGGCACCAACGACAGTTCGGCGATCACCAGACCGCCCTGCCCGCCATCGGCGTTGTCATCACCGTTCGCCCCGTTGCCACCGGACATCACCACCGTCACCTTCCCCATCGTCGGCGGGACGGTCATCGTGTACGGCACGGAAGGGTCGGCCGGCATCTGCAGGTCGCACCGATACTTCAGCGCGCCGGCCAGGCACGACGATTGATCAGTGGTCGGAGCGGCCTGCGCTGCCGGCGAGCCAGTGGCCGCCTCGAACGGCCCGGTGCCGACGGCGGACGGGACAGGCACGGACGCAGCGGCCGCGGGCAGAACCGGCAGCACCGCCGATGCCGTCAGGAGCAGTGCAACACCGGCCGCGGCCACCGCTCGGGTGAGCAGGGCGGGCATCTTCGTCGCCAACTTGACCACAGCTGTTCCTCTTCGTGTAGTGATGTTTTCGGGTCTTGCAGGGGTGCGCGCGGGTCATCGGCGCTCAGGTGCCGCGCCGACGCTCGGCCTGGCCCGCGGAGCAAAGACTTTGGCCTGGCTGCTATCTCGTCGAGCACAGCCGCGAAGCCCAGGTACCGCATGGGGCACCACACCGGCGGGTGACCGATTGTCCGCGCTGACCCCCGGTTGCGCAGCCAATGCTGGGACTTCTGATCCGATACCGGGCAGTGACTGGGACCCGACTGCACCTGGATCGAGCTTGACCCGGTGATCACGGGTCTACAAGATCCACCTACCCTAAGAGCACCCTAAGATCTCGGTTCCGGACAGCCGCCGGCCCATGGCTCGGTGAGCATCGCGGACAGGGAACAGCGCGTCACCGGCCGGTTAGGTGGAGTCATCATCGAGC
This sequence comes from uncultured Nakamurella sp., assembly GCA_964236185.1. Classification (GTDB taxonomy): domain Bacteria; phylum Actinomycetota; class Actinomycetes; order Mycobacteriales; family Nakamurellaceae; genus Nakamurella. The sequence goes on from CAXSEW010000325.1 coordinate 3,277, forward strand.
GCGGTCAGGTCCGGTGAGGTCCGTGTTGCTGGTCGTGACCATCGACGTGCTCGTCGCGGCGGGTGCGGTCGATGATGCCAATGAGACTGAGCCACCCTTCGATGGGCCACGTCCGGCCGCCATCGTCCAGGGCTGTTCCGGTGAGATCGTCGGAGGCGACGTTCAAGTCGATGCGCAGCCTGCTCATTGCTCCCCATTCCGCAGTCGGTGGAAGCAGTCTCGGCGGGGTGTGCGCACTCCGACAAGAGCATCGCCCGAACATTAGGGGTGTGTTAGGGGTAGTCAGGGTTCCCGCCCCCGTCCTGCACGGTCGATGCTTCACCGGAGCGCGTTTCGCCACACCGCGGGCGGCGGCGTCAGTGGCGGCACCGTCCCGCCACGGCCGGTCTTCCCGCGCCGCCAGCCCTCGGACACCGTCATGAATGGTACGACAGCTATGAACTCCTCCTGGGGCCCGCTGTTCACCCCGTTGGTCGCCGTCGTCGGCGGCCTGATCCGCATCCGCCGCGCCGGCACCCCTCGACCGCCCGGCCGCGCGGCCGAAATCATGCTGCTGTGGTTCTCCGGCGCCGTCGTCGGCGCCGGCGGGCTCATCGTCACCGGAAGCCACCTGGTCTTCGCCGACTTCGCCGCCGGTCAGATCGGGTTCCCGGCCGGCAACCCGTTCCAATTCGAAGTGGCCGTCGACAACCTGTCCTCTGCGGTCCTGGGCCTGGCCTGCCTGCGGTTCCGCGGCCGATTCTGGGACGCCACCGCGATCGGTTTCGCCGTCTTCTACCTGGGCGCCACCTATGGGCACCTGCAGCGGTACTTCGCCCACTACAACACCGCACCGTACAACGCCGGTGCGCGTCGGCGAACCCCACCACAGCAGGGCTGCCTCGCGGTACGCGGCCATAGTCGTCGACGAGATCGTCGTTGACGGCCGCATTCCCTCCAACAGAAGGAGCACATTGCCCAGGAGCAGCGGGCGTCGGGCGATTCGAGATTGTGAACGGATGTACCGGGTCGGGGCTAGTTACATGCATTTCTTGTATTGGTTGTATTAAAAGGAACATTTGCTAATCAGGCAAATATAGCTACTCCATTCTGCCGAGCGGCGGCGGCGCCTCTTCAACAGCCCGGAGCGCACTCCATGGGATCATAGTTGTTGATCAAATGGCGTCACCTGGTCGAGTTGATCAGCGATGTGCATGAACGTTTCTTGGCGGCCGGCCACCGTTGCGGAACATCACTTCAGGTTCGGCCCGAACTCCGGTCCACGCTTCGAATCAAGATAGTTTTCCGCTAGATTTCCGCGCTAGATTTCCGTGCTCAGAATCAGCCAGGCAGTGGACCAGTTGTACGAGAGCGACGGTGGTGGGCTTCAGCATCACATCGATGCCGCCGGTACGTTCGGTCACCACCAGGGCGTCGATGGTCGCGGATGATCTCGGCGGCGCCCGAGGCGCCGGCCTCGGGGCCGAGGGGCGCCGACTCTGAACGAGTAGATATTGAGCCCGTCAACGGTGGCAACCTGCTGCCACGCGCCGCGAGCTTGACCGCGCACCTGTTCGGTCCACCGCTCACCTGGTTGATTCACCGAGCACCCCGTCGTCGGGGTTGAGGAGATGTTCTGCGAACCGAGCAGGTGCGGCGTGACCCGGACACCCGCGGCGTGACCCAACAGATGCGGACTCACCCATCTAAGTCCTGCATTGGACGAGCAGCCGAGCCAGGCACCGCGACACCCACCCGCTGATAGCAGCAGGTGGGTGTAGGGGCGCGCGCAGCGGGTCAGCCGACGGCGGCGAGCACCGCCCGCTCGGTGAGCACGCGGGCGAGGTGCTCGCGGTAGTCGGCGGCGGCAGAGGTGTCGTCGACCGGCGACGTCCCGTCGGCCGCCACCGCTGCCGCGGCTTTGATGGCCGCAGCGGTGGCAGGGCCACCGATCAACGCCGACTCCACCGCCGACGCCCGGATCGGCACCGGGCCCATGTTGGTCAGGCCGACCCGGGCCTGGGTGACGACTCCGCCGTCCACCTTGACGGCGGCAGCCACCGAGACGATCGACCAGGACTGCGCGACCCTGGTGAACTTCTCGTAGTGCGCACCCCAGCCGGCGTAGGACGGAAAGCGGATGGAG
>CAXSEW010000326.1:0-5399 GCA_964236185.1 uncultured Nakamurella sp.
CGCGCGCCTGTCAAGTAGCGCCGCGCTCAGGAACATGGCGACTCCTGCCCCACCTGTCCCATCCCGTGCACCTTGATGAGCGCGGGGGCTCGTCGGCGCGGGGGCTCGTCGGCGCGCGGGCTCGACGGCGCGCGGGCTCGGCGGCGCGGAGATCGAGGGCGCGCCTCAGAGTCGGGGCGGGCCGGTGGTCGAGCCGGGCAGGAAGGTGGTCGCCAGGACGACGCGGCGACCGCGCGGGTTGCGAGCCGGGTCGAACAGCATCCGTCCCGCGTGCCGGCCTTTCTCCCCCACCGGTTGCGACACCGTGGTGAGACCGGCGTCGACGGCGGCCCGGATCCCGTCGAAACCGGACACCGACACGTCGTCGGGGACCCGCTGACGGCGCCGGGCGAGCTCTTCGATCGCACCCAGCGCCAGTACGTCGGACGTTGCGATCAGCGCGGTGATGCCAGGGTCCAGTGCGAGCACCTGAGCGGCGCCGGACGCTCCGGAGGACAGCGAGTGTTCGAACCGCTCGACCACCGGAACGCGGTCCCACGCCACCCCGGCCGCGACGAATCCATCACGCAGCCCGGCCAGCCGGTTGCGCTGCACGTGGTAGTGAGCGGCCCGCTGACGCGCGAGATCCACCGGGCCATCCATGTTCGCCCGCCCCAGCCGCATGCAGATCACCCCGACCCGGCGGTGCCCCAGCGCGATCAGGTGGTCGGCGACGCCGCGCGCCGCAGCCCGGTCGTCGATACCCACCAGGTCGGCGCCGGCCACCGCCGGCTGGTCACAGATCACGGCAGGTACCGGCCGGGCCAGCACTGCCGCCAGATGCGGGTCGTCGTCCGGCATCGAATAGGCGATGAACCCGTCGACGGCAGCGCTCGACACGGCCAGCGTGTCGTCCGAGTCGGGCCGGGCCGGAACCAGCAGCAGACCCACCTTGGCGTGGTCGCACTCGAGCGTCAGACCCTCCAGAAACGCGACGGCGGCGGGATCCCGGAAGGCGTAGGACAGCTGCTCGGTCAGCAGCAGCCCGATGGCGCCGGCCTTGCGGGTACGTAGGGAACGGGCAACCGGGTCCGGGCCGGGATAACCGAGCCGGCGGGCGGCGTCCATCACCCGGTTCCGCAGCTGCGGTGAGAGCTGGTCCGGCCGGTTGTATGCGTTGGACACGGTCGTCCTCGAGATGCCGAGTTCCGCCGCGAGCGACGCCAGCGTGGCGGGCGGACGCGATCGGGACGGGCGTTCCATGGCTGCACGTTAGCCGCCGCGGGCGCGCCCACCCAACGACCGGTCCGGTCAGGCGTCGTCCACGGCGTCGACATGACGGCGCGGACGGCTTCGTTCTGCCCGCCACCCGCCGGTGAACGACGGAGGTGGAAGGACTTGGAAAGCGCTTACCAAGATTCCCTTGGCAACGGCGTGCGCGCGGGTTACGGTGATCCGGAGCACCTGTGGTGCGGTTCATGCCGCGACAGGAGCCAACGCAGTACCACCACGGACCGCCCGCGAGCGCCGGGCCGATCGGAAGAAGGAACCACCATGGCAGACGTCAAATACGACCAGGCTTCACGGATCTACCCCGGCAGCCCGCCGGTGCGGGCCGTCGACAAACTGGACCTGGACATCACCGACGGCGAGTTCCTCGTCCTCGTCGGACCGTCCGGCTCCGGCAAGTCCACCGCACTGCGCATGCTGGCCGGCCTGGAGGACATCAACGAGGGCCGCATCCTCATCGGCGGCCGCGACGTCACCAACGTCCCGCCGAAGAACCGCGACATCGCGATGGTGTTCCAGTCCTACGCGCTGTACCCCCACATGACCGTCGCCGAGAACATGGGCTTCGCGCTCAAGCTCCGCGGCGTCAACAAGACCGAGATCGCCTCCAAGGTCCGCGAGGCCGCCGGCCTGCTCGACCTGGAGAAGTACCTGGACCGCAAGCCGAAGGCGCTTTCCGGTGGCCAGCGCCAGCGCGTCGCCATGGGCCGCGCCATCGTCCGCGAACCCTCCGTCTTCCTGATGGACGAGCCGCTGTCCAACCTGGATGCCAAGCTCCGGGTGGAGACCCGCGCCAACATCGCCGGCCTGCAGGCCCGCCTGGGCACCACCACCGTCTACGTCACGCACGACCAGGTCGAGGCCATGACGATGGGTCACCGCGTCGCGGTGCTCGCCCCCGGCGGCGTGCTGCAGCAGTGCGACACCCCCCGCGAGCTGTACGACCGCCCGAAGAACGTCTTCGTCGCCGGCTTCATCGGCTCCCCCGCGATGAACCTGATCGATTCCACACTGACCTCCGAGGGCGTCCGCTTCGGCGACGTCATCGTGCCGCTGACTCGCGAGCAGCTGTCCGAGGCCAGCTCGAAGGGGATCTCCAGCGTGGTCCTGGGCGTCCGGCCGGAGAACCTGACGCTGTCCGATCACGGCCTGCCGATCACCGTCTCGGTCGTCGAGGAACTGGGTGCGGAGTCTTTCGTGCATGGCGCGGCCGAGGACGGCGACCGGTTCATCATCCGTGCAGAGGCTCGTACCCACCCGACGGTCGGCGCCGTGATCCGCGCGTCGGTCAGCGATTCCGAGCACATCCACGTGTTCGACAAGTCGACCGGTCTTCGGTTGGCCAGCTCGGGCGCCGTTCCGGCCCCGACGCTGCTGATGAAGTAGCACTGGCTGACGAGTAGTGCGGCTTGAGAGGGAGTCAGCCTGAGAGATGGTGCAGCTCCGCTCACGGGCGGTCCGGTTCGCCGGGCCGCCCGTTGTGCTGTCCGGGCATGTGCGTCGGGCGTTCTGGCCCTGAGACGCCGAGCCGGGCGCGGCGCATCAGCGCCGCCCGGCCGCTCCGCTCGCGTTGTGTTCGGCCGCTCGCAGTGCGCTCAGCCGCTCGCAGTCCTATCCAGCCGCTGGCGGTGCGCGGCGAGCGAATGTACGACAACGCGAGCGGCTGTCCAGAATGCGAGCGAACCAAGACGCGCGGGCCGGTACCGGCGTCAGGCAGCCGCGGCGCTGTCGTAGGTCGGCAGCTCGCGCATCCGGCGCAGCGGCGAGAGGAAGACCGGCAGGAAGGTGAGCGACGAGCCGATGGCGACGACGAGCAGGGTCGGCCGCACTCCGATCGCCGTACCCAGCACACCCCCGAGCAGGCCGCCGATCGGCATCGTGCCCCAGACCAGGAAACGCATGGTCGCGTTCATCCGCCCCAGCAGCTCCGGCGGGCAGAGGCCCTGGCGGAAGCTCACCTGGGTGATGTTGTAGACGACCACGCCCATCCACGTCACCACCTGGGCCAGCGCCAACAGACCGAGCGAGAAGTCCCGGTGCACGAACGGTGCGACGAACCCGGTCGGCGCGATGATCAGGATCGACAACCAGATCGCCGGTCCCTGACCGACGCGCTCGGCGAATCGTCGGGCGACCAGGGAACCGATCAGGCCGCCGATGGCGGAGGTCGAGCCGATCGCGCCGATCCAACCGGCAGACAGGCCCAGATCCCGGGCCAGCAGCACGTAGAAGACCGCATACCCCATGGCGCTGAACAGGTTGGACGAGCCGGTACACATCGCGATCGCGCGCAGCAGCGGGCTACCGAGGACGAACCGCAGCCCCTCGCCGATCTCCCTCCGCAGGTGTCGATCGGGCTTGCGGGGCGGGCGCGGCGGGCGCGCGCTGATCGACAGCACCCAGACGGAAGACCACAGGAAGCTGACCGCGTCGAGCAGGACGGCGTAGGGGGCGGTCAGCGCCTGGATCAGCAGTCCGCCCAGGCTGGGCCCGGCGATCTGCGACACCGACTCGCTGGCCTGCAGCTTGGAGTTGCCCTCGACGAGCAGATCCCGGTCGACCAGCTGCGGCAGGTAGGACTGGTAGGCGACGTCGAAGAACACCGTGCAGACGCCGACCACGATCGCGACCGCGTACAGCTGCCAGATGGTGAGAACGCCGATCAGCTGGGCCAGGGGTACCGAGCCCAGCGCCACCGCACGCAGCACGTCGTTCACCACCAGCACCGAACGGAAGCGCATCCGGTCCACCCAGGCACCGGCCGGCAACCCGATGATCAGGAACGCCGCGGATTCCAGCGCCGTCAGCAGGCCCACCTGGAAGATCGTCGCGTGCAGCACCAGGATCGCCACCAGCGGCAGCGCCAGACCACTGATCATGGAGCCCAGCTGACTGACTGTTTCGCCGATCCACAACCGCCGGAAGTCGAGGTGGTGCCAGAGGCCGCCGCGGCGGGTGCGGGTCGGGTCGACTCCGGGTGCGTCGGCGTTCGTCACCGGGTCAGTCTGGAAGACTGATTGGGACATGTCAATCGGATTGAGGGCGACGAGATGACGGACCGCAGGCAGGCCACCGACGAGGAGGCGAAGGCGTTGGCATCTTCCCTGCGTCTCCGGATCCTGCGGATCTGCCTGGACGAGGCGCACACCAACAAGGAGATCGCCGGCGTACTCGGGCGGGATCCGGCGAGCATCCTGCATCACGTCAGAACATTGGTCCGCGCCGGATTCCTGGAGGCGGGTCAGGAACGCCGCGGCTCCCGGGGGGCGCGTGAGATCCCCTATCTGGCAACGCGGAAGTCGTGGCGGCTGTCCACCCCGGCCGCCGACCGGGCGATGCTCGACACGTTCGTCGAGGAGGTCGCTCTGGTGCCGGCGGCTGCGGTCGACGCGTCGCGCCTGGGCCTGCGATTGTCGCCGGCCGACATGGCGGAATTCCGGTCGAGCCTGCGGACGCTGCTCGACGACTTCGCGACCCGCCCGGACGACCCGACCAGCCCGGCGTGGTCCGTATTCGTGATCGTCCATCCGGACCCGAACCGGCCGGGGCCGTTCGGCTGACGTGAGCGAACAGCGAGACCAAGTGCGAGCGACGCCCACGAGCGCATCGCAGTCAGCTGCGCGCGCTGCATCACGCTCGCAGGGCTGGTACCCGCTCGCGCCGCGCGGGAACCCGCTCCCCCGGCTGGAACGCGCTCGTGGCTCGGCGACCGAACCGAACCAGACCTAGTCAGCCGGTCCGGCAGCGGGCGCAGCTAGCACCGCGGCCGGCCGACGGGACCAGCCGCGCTTCGTCCGGCGCGCGCCGATCACCCGGCAGACGCAGTAGATGGTGAAGGAGATGGTGGTGACGTACGGGCTGATCGGCACCGCTGCGCCGACGGCCAGCAGGATGCCGCCGACGACGGCCGTCACCGCGAAGACGGTCGCCAGCACGGGCACCCACAGGCTGGACGCGGTCACCCGCATCGCGGCCGCGGCCGGCGTGACCAGCAGCGCAAGCACCAGCAGCGCACCGACGATCTGCACCGACATCGCCACGGCCAGCCCCAGCACGACCATGAAGATGGGGGAGAGCGCCCGCACCGGAACCCCGCGGGCAGCGGCGATCTCGGGATCTATGGTGGCGAA
>CAXSEW010000327.1:0-5389 GCA_964236185.1 uncultured Nakamurella sp.
CGGATCGGTTGGTCCGCCTACAGCGTTTCGGCGTGGCGATTGCATCGAGTTGAGGTGACGACGTCCGGCGGGACGGATTCAGGGCGTAGGAATGTTGGGTGCCCAGCGCTGGGGGTCTAGCTGGCCGCCGTAGAGCGGGAGCGGTATCGGACGGTCACCGGGTATGAATTGCGCCCAGACACGGGTGATACCGGCGGTGCCGAACTCTCTGGCCCCTTGGGCGTCATCCAGGTTGAGCACATGGGTGAGCGCTATGGGTCCTTCGCCGGCCCGCGCGAGGACGTGTCCTTCGGGGTTGACGATCATCGATTGGCCGGTCGCTTGAGGTGCGGCGCTGTTGACGCTGATCACGAAAACCTGATTCTCGATGGCGGTGGCTTGCGAAAGGATCAGTTCCTGCGCGCGGTCGATCGTCGGGGTGAGGGTGGGTTGCACGATGACTTCGGCGCCCATCCACGCAAGGTGACGGGCCAGTTCGGGAAACCAGGTGTCGTAGCAGATCGACAAGCCCACCCGGGTCAGCCCGGGGATATCGAAGACGACGAACTCAACTCCGGGGGTGACAGTCTCGTACGGTCTCCACGGGAAGCACTTGCGGTATCTGGCGGCAATCTGACCGGTGGGTGAAATCGCCAGGGCGGTGTTGTAGACCCGGCCCTGGTCGTCCCGCTCGTACACCGTGCCTGGTATCAACCACACCCCCAGGTCGGCGGCCAGTTGCCGCAGAAACGTTTCCCGCGGCCCATCAGCAGGCTCCGCCTCACTCTCGACCGCGGCAGCCGTGACTGCTGGACACAGGTGCAACTCCGGGTAGATCACCAGTTGGGTGCGTGGGAACTGAGCAAGCTGAAGCCGCAAATTTGTCTCGAATTCGAGCGCCCCGCTTGTTCCTGCGGGCGCGCTGTACTGCATGATGAGGACGGGCAAATGCCGAGACATCGTATTCCCTTCTGTCAGGCCTGCGGCCGTCGGTTCGGCGGTCGTTGGCACATCGATCCCGCGTCCCGAGACAAGGCCGCTACTGCCGGGCGTTCTGACGCGGTACCCCAAGACATAGCCGATCCCCACTGGTGCGCAGGGTGGCGCCAACCGTGGCACCGCGTCTGGCAGTCGTCCAGGGGGGCTCTGTGAAGAGGAGCAGGAGCAATCAGTTGCAGCCGTGATGATGGTGCCGATCGCAGGGCGTTCGCGTCCAATACTCATCAGGTCTACGTCTATGCTTTTCAGGCATGGTGGAAGTGAGGGTTCTCGGGTACTTCGTCGCAGTGGCCGAGGAGGGGTCGGTCTCTCGGGCGTCGTTGCGGGTGCTGGTGTCCCAACCGTCGCTGAGCCGGCAACTCCACGCCCTGGAACGCGCGATGGGCGTGCAACTATTCATCCGAGACAGGGGAGCGTTGCGGCTGAGCGCAGCGGGACACGAATTCCTACCGGTGGCGCGGGATCTGCTGCATCGCTACGCAACGGCCATCGCCACCACTCGCTACCAGTCCGGGGCAGCTCCTCTCGTCCTGACGGTAGCCGCAACTTCGACCACCGTCATCGAGGTCATCGCCCCGTTCATCGCGCACGGCGTTCTACAGAACATCGTGCTGCTCGCCCACGAGGAAGTGCCCGAAACCGCCTACCGCAGTATCGGTAACGGTGATGCCGATCTGGCAATGACCAATGAGCCGCCGCCGCCCAATTACGCATCACGGCACGTCATCGATTTCCCGATCTACGCCTATGTACCACCTGACCACGCTTGGGCCACCCGAACCAGCGTCGAGGTGGACGAGCTGGCTCGCGTCCCTCTCATCACCAGCCCCGCCTCGGGTACCACCAAAGTACTTCGCTTGATGAAAGATCTGGGACTCGCCCACACTGTCAGCTACGAAGCAACTGTTCCGCAGGTCGCACTGGCTCTGGCCGCCGCCGGACATGGTGTCGCGGTCCTTTCTGACGATCCCCGCTTCAACCTTCGTGCGCTGCGCGTCGTCGGACCCCAAGGCCCCCTGACCGTGGCGATGTACGCCACCTGGGAACCCACCCACTACGCCGTCCGAGCGATCACGAAGTGCCTCGACCAGTTGGAAGAATTCTGCTATCAACACCTACCCGCATGAACTGACTCGGTGCCAAGTTCTGCTTGAAATAGGAATTGCGTAGGACACGGGGGCGGACGGAACCAGCCGACGGCCGAATCCCCTCGCCGAAGCCCTCCAGCTCACCGGTGATTCGCGAACACCGCGGACCTTTCGCTAGATAGTTAACGTCTGCTTGTCGCGAAGAAGCAGAAATCGGTAGGCGGGCCGGAGAAATCCGGTCACGATGCCGGGCCGGAGCGTGAAATTCGATCGATCGACCACAACCTTCTGGTCATGGGCCTTGCGCGCTTGCGCTGGATCACGAGGCTCCATTTCGCAGTGCTGTGGTGGGCGAAGAAGCGGTGCCGCGGGAGACGCGTTGCGCAGCGACCACCAACCACCCGAGAACGACAACACTTCCGGTGGACGACATCCGATACAGCAGGACGGCGGCCAGTGCGGGCGACGCGGCTGCGCCGGCCACCGTCAGGCCGACCGTCATCGCGGTTTCGACTGCGCCGAGCCCGGCCGGCACCGGGAGCAGACTGCCGGCGGCCATTCCCGCGGTGTAGGTGAGCAACAGAGCAGGGAAGCCGACTGAGACGCCGACCGCCGCGCAGCACGCGTACAGGCATGCCAGGTCCAACGCCCAGTTCGCCAGCGCCAACGCGATGGCCGCGACCCAGTCGCGGCTCGACGGGCGGATCACCCGCAGGTCAGCCACTGTTTCCGATAGTCGAGCGGCACCTGTCTCGGCGGGCCGCCGGCGGAGTCGGTTGATGACGATCAACGCCCGATACGCCCACCGGATGATGCCGTCCGGGCGGTGGGAAAGCCGAACCAACGCAACGATCAACGCCACGACCAGCACGATCTCCACGATCGGCAGGACGATCGACCCGCCGGTGCCGGCACTCAACGCAAGACCCAGCAGCCCGAGGGCGCTCAGGGTCAGCGTCGACAGCAGTCCGGTGATGGCCATCGACCAGGTGGTGGCCGACGCCGAGGCGCCCCACGACCGGAGGTGCCGGAATGCGTAGCTGGTGGAAAAGACGGCGCCCGCGGGAAGTGTGGTGTGCACGGCGCCGGCTCCGTAGCTGACCGCCGCGGTGCGCCGCAGCGGAATGCGGCTGCCGCCGACGGCCAGGGTGCGGCCGCGCAGGGCGGCGAAGGCGACCATAGAGCTGACCGTTGCGGCGAGCCCGGTGAGCAGCCACAGCGGTGAGGCGCCGGCCAGGCTGCTGACCGCAGAGATCAGCGTCGGGGCGGCGGCGATCAGGTAGACCGCCAGCATCGCGGGAACGAAGGCGCCGAAAGCGATCCGGCGAACTACCGAGCCACGGGTGCGGGGCGGCGTCGGGAAAGTCACCTCCGGGGCGGATTCGTTGTGAGCGTGCTGTGTTGCGGGCATGGTGATGACAATGCTGTGGTGGTCCTAAGTGATGGCTGGTTGCGGGTTGGAGTTCGGTAAGAAGGTTTCGGCGCCCAGGGTGAAACCGATCCGTGCGCCGCCGCCTGGGCGGGGTTGCGCGTAACCCGCTCCGCCGTGCGCAGCGGCGACCTCGGCGACGATTGCCAGCCCCAAACCGGACCCCGGCATGCTGCGGGCGGCGTCGGTGCGGAAGAAGCGGTCGAAAATCCGGCTGGTATCGGCCAGCTCGATTCCCGGGCCGCCGTCGGACACCACGACATGCTCTGCTGTGACCTGCATTTCACAGGTACCGCCCTGCGTGTCGAATTTGAGGGCGTTGTCCAGCAGGTTGGAAATGGCACGTTCCAGCGCTTTGGGCCGGCCGAGCACCAGGATCTCATCGTCGGCGTGGACGGCCACGACGCGGTTGCTGCGACGTTCGAACATCCCCGCCACCTTTCGGGCGAGCGCGGCCAGGTCGACTGGTTGGGCGGTTTCGGTGTCGCGGCTGTCCATTGCCAAGTCGACCAGTTCGTTGACCAGGTTGGTCAGCTCCTTCGTCTCGCCGGTGACGTCGTCGAGCAGTCGCTGCTGGGACGTGGGGGACAGTTCGGCGAAGCGGCGGAGCACGCTGACGTTGGTACGCAGGCTGGTCAGCGGCGTCCGCAGCTCGTGGCCGGCGTTTTGCACCAGTCGTTGTTGGGCGATTCTCGACGCCGACAACTGGTCGACCATGATCTGCAAGGAAGCACTGAGCCGGCCGACCTCGTCCCGGCCGGGCATGGCGAATGCGACGTCCAAGTTCCTGTTGGCGCTGACTGTTTCGGCCATGCCGGTGAGTGAGGTGAGCCGCCGGGTGATACGGCGGGCCAGCGCCCACCCAGCCGCGCCGGCCACCAGCAGGACCGCCAGCCCGACCAGCAGGGTGACGACCGCCAGATGGCTGAGAACGCGGGCGGCCTCGTCGAGATCTCGCCCGACCTGCACCGCTCCCTTGGTGCCACCCAGGGACTGGGTGAGGACCTGGTAGGTGGTGGCGCCGACCGTGACCTGGTCCACGACGCGTAGGCCCGCCGTGGATCCTCGTGCGATCTGCACCGCCTGCCGGCTGACCGGTAACGCCACCGCCACTCCGGACAGGTGCGTGACCGTGCCGGTTGCGCTGACCGATTGCGCGGTCTCGGAGATCGTGCCGGGGCCGTCGTCGTGATGGTCGTCGCCTGCCCGACCCTGGGTGCCGGCGAGCGAAATGGAGGACAGAGAACCACCTGCGGCCAACGTCGTGACCGCCGAGACCAGCGACACGTTGATCTCGTTGTGCAGCGCATGTTCGGTCGTTCCATAGGCCACCCAGCCGATCGTCGCGGCGACGATGGCAGCGACCGCCGCGAAGGCCGCGACGAATTTTTGCCGCAGCGTCATCGCGCGCTCGGCGCGGTGAGGCTGTAGCCGACCCCGCGGACAGTGCGGATGAGGTCCGGTGCGCCCACCGTCTCGAACTTGCGACGCAGATAGCTGATGTAGACAGCGAGGTTCTTCGAGTCGGGGCCGAAGTCGTAACCCCAGATGCGGTCGTAGATCGCCGAGTGGGTGAGCACGATACCGGCATTGCGGCCCAGCAGCTCCAGCAGGTCGAACTCGGTCTTCGACACGTCCAGTCGTTCCAGATGCCACCACACCCGCCGGCTTCCGGCGTCGATCCGCAGACCACCGACGAGTATCTCGCCGCTGGCGCTGGCCGCTTCATTCGGCGCGCGGCGCAGCAGGGCACGCAGCCTGGCGAGCAGTTCGTCGAGTTCGAACGGCTTGGCCAGGTAGTCGTCGGCGCCGGCATCCAAGCCGGCGACCCGCGCGTCCACCTCGACCCGCGCCGTCAACATCAAAATCGGCACCCCAATGCCGTCGGCGCGGA
>CAXSEW010000328.1:0-5384 GCA_964236185.1 uncultured Nakamurella sp.
CGGGGGTGCGGGCGGGTGCGGGGTGCGGGGGTGCGGGGGTGCGGGCGTGCGGGGGGGCGGGCGGGTGCGGGGTGCGGGGGGGCGGGGGTGCGGGCGTGCGGGGGGTGCGGGCGACTCGTATGCCCTGCGGTGCACTCGTATAGCCGTCAATGGTGCTACAAGCGATGCCTCGCCCATACCAGTGCCGACAAAGCGTCGTCCACAGGCACTCTAGCCATCCACATCAGGGGAGTGGCAGTGGCGGCTGGATGGGCGTGCGGTCGAGGCTTGCCGCCATGCTGACTCGGTGGATAGACCGCTCGACCCTCCTCGCCGAGGTCTCGGCACGCGAGATCTCTGGGTTGGTGACGGCCGGCAACCTCTGTCGAATACGGCGAGGGCGCTATGTCGCGTGTGAAGACTGGGATGCAGCGGACGATCAGCAGCGCCACTGCCTTCGCGCCAGAGAGCTGGCTTGCGAAATGGCGGGCCGGGCCGCTGTCAGTCATGAATCGGCTGCCCTGTTGCACGGTCTGTCGCTACCTGCAGGACCTCCGTCTCGGGTCCACCTGACGTGGCCGGGAAGTCCTGGACGTTCCGATACACCGAATGTCACGCCGCATCGCGGAAGGCTGGATGCCGTCGACCTGGTTCTGCTCGACGGTGCCTTGGTCACCAGCGTTGCGCGCACCGTTTTCGACGTCGGCAGGCTGGGCGTGTGGTCCCGGGCAATTGCCGCCGCTGACTCGGCGTTGCGTCTGCAGCTGTGTTCCCGGCAAGACCTCGACGACGTCGTCCGCCGACATCAACAGGTTCCCGGTGGGTCAGGGGCTCGCCGGATCATCTCGTTCGCCGACGGGTTGTCCGAGAGTGTCGGCGAGTCCATCTGTCGCCTGAGGATGGCTCAGCTCGGTCTCCCGGCGCCGACGTTGCAGTCGGTGGTCACCGGGCTGGATCGACCGATCACCTACCGGGTGGACTTCGAGTTCGTCGCCATGCGAACGGTGGCGGAATTCGACGGGAAGGTCAAATACGGGCGGTTGCTCAAACCAGGTCAAACGCCGGGCGACGCCGCGTTTGCTGAGAAGGTTCGCGAGGACCGGATCCGGGACACGGGGCGGCAGTTCGTCCGGATCGTCTGGTCCGACCTCGCCCGCTTCGAGCGCCTGTTGCCTCGATTCGCCGCCGCCTTCCGCCGCGCCGGCTTCGCTGACTGGCAACCAGGGCCGCCGCGGTTCCTCACTCCCGGTGCGGCCGGGGTACGGAGCGACTCGTAGCAGCTATCGCACGCTCGTAGGTTCGTCGATCGCGCTACGACCGCGTCGACGGGCATACGAGTCGCCAGGTGGTCGCGTGCCGGGTGCGGCGGGGCGGGCCGCGGGGTAGGAAGCGGCGAGGGTGCGGCTAGTGCGGGTCGGGCGTCGCGCGCTCGACGTCCGCGAGCTCTTCCTCGGGGCGGGGTGGGACGGTCTCGTCGTCCTCGAGAACGTGCAGCGGGAAGTCGCCGGTGGGCTCGGGTGCGTCGGTCATCGGTGCTGCCTCCTCAGGGAATCGTCCGGCTCAGCGTAGGCGCCTGTGACGCAGTCGCCGCGTGACGCGGCCATCGAAGGGCCCCCCGCCGGTAGACTCGGCACCGGACTGCAGGGGCGATGCCCGGGTAGTCGGCCGCCGCGGCTCAGGTCGCGGCCTTTGTCATGCTCACGGTGCGCTGTCGGCGACCGGGGGCTACGTGATTACTTGAGGAGTACTTCAGCTGTGGCTGTTCGGTCAGATCTGCGAAATGTTGCCATCGTCGCGCACGTCGACCATGGCAAGACCACCTTGGTCGACGCCATGCTCTGGCAGTCCGGTGCTTTCCGCGTCGGGTCGTTGCACACCGACCGGGTGATGGACTCCAACGATCTGGAGCGCGAGAAGGGCATCACCATTCTCGCGAAAAATACGGCCGTGCACAGAAACACTCCCCAGGGCAACATGATCATCAACATCGTCGACACCCCTGGTCACGCCGACTTCGGTGGCGAGGTGGAGCGCGCGCTGATGATGGTCGACGGCGTCGTGCTGCTGGTGGATGCCTCCGAGGGCCCCCTGCCGCAGACCCGCTTCGTACTGCGCAAGGCCCTCGAGGCCCGGCTGCCCGTCGTGCTGGTCGTCAACAAGACCGATCGCCCCGACGCCCGCATCGACGAGGTCGTCGACGAGACCTACGCCCTGTTCATCGACCTGGACGCCGACGACGAGCAGATCGAGTTCCCGATCGTCTACTGCGCCTCGCGCGCCGGCCGGGCCAGCCTGAACAAGCCGGCCAACGGCGAGATGCCCGACCACGAGAACCTCGACCCGCTGTTCGACGTGCTGCTCGAGGCCATCCCGGCCCCGGTCTACACCGAGGGCGCGCCGCTGCAGGCGCAGGTCACCAACATCGACGCCTCGCCGTTCCTCGGCCGTATCGCGATGTGCCGCGTCATCGAGGGCACCATCAAGAAGGGCCAGCAGGTCGCCTGGATGAAGCTGGACGGCACGGTCGCCCGCACCAAAGTTTCCGAGCTGCTGATCACCGAGGCGCTGGACCGCGTTCCGGTCGAGTCCGCCTACGCCGGCGATTTGATCGCGGTGGCCGGAATGGCCGACATCACCATCGGCGAGACGCTGGCCGACGCGGAGCAGCCGGTGGCGCTGCCGCCGATCACCGTCGACGAACCGGCCATCTCGATGACCGTCGGCATCAACACCTCGCCACTGGCCGGCAAGGACGGCGGTACCAAGCTCACCGCCCGCCAGGTGAAGAACCGGCTCGACCAGGAGTTGATCGGCAACGTTTCGATCCGCGTGCTGGACACCGAGCGCCCCGACACCTGGGAGGTGCAGGGGCGCGGCGAGCTGGCGCTGGCCATCCTGGTGGAGACCATGCGTCGGGAAGGTTTCGAGCTGACCATCGGCAAGCCCCAGGTGGTCCTGAAGGAAATCGACGGCAAGAAGCACGAGCCGTTCGAGCGCCTCACCATCGACGTGCCCGAGGAATACCTCGGCGCGGTCACCCAGCTACTGGCGGTCCGCAAGGGCCGGATGGAAACCATGAGCAACCACGGCACCGGCTGGGTGCGGCTGGAGTTCCACGTTCCCTCCCGCGGACTCATCGGGTTCCGCACCGATTTCCTCACCGATACCCGCGGCACCGGCATCGCCAGCGCGATCTTCGACGGCTACGGCCCGTGGGCCGGCGCGCTGCGCGCCCGGGCCAGCGGTTCACTGGTCGCGGACCGTGCCGGTAAGGCGACGCCCTTCGCCATGCTCAGCCTGCAGGAGCGCGGCGCGATGTTCGTGCCGCCGACCACCGAGGTGTACGAGGGCATGATCATCGGCGAGAACTCTCGCGCCGACGACATGGACGTCAACATCACCAAGGAGAAGCAGCTCACCAACATGCGCAAATCCTCCAGCGAGGAACTCGTGCACCTGGTCCCGAATCGGGTGCTGAGCCTGGAGCAGGCGCTGGAGTTCTGCTCGGACGACGAGTGCGTCGAGATCACCCCGGCCTCCGCGCGCATCCGCAAGGTCGTGCTGAACGCGGGGGAGCGGGCCCGCACCCGCTCCCGCAGCAAGGTCTCGTCGTCCTGACGCACTGGACGTGCCCGGCTCTAGGGTGAACGGATGACCGACCGCGGATGGCGACCCGATCGCCGTCTGCGCCGCTCGTTCCCACCGCGACGGCGGGCGGCTCAGCTCGCCTGCTGCCTGGTGGCCGCGCTGGTCGCCGGATGTACACCGCCCGGCCTACCCGCGCCCGTTGCGCCAGCGCCCAGCTCGGGGTCGGGGGCGCCGCCGGCCGGCGAACCGGCCGTCACTATCGGCGTGGACGGTGAGGTCCACGGCTTCAATCCGCACGCGATCGCCGACTACTCGCCCGCCACGGCGGCCGTTGCGCAGCTGGTGCTGCCGTCGGTGTCCATCGCGGCGGCCGACGGCACCACGCGACTGAACTCTGATCTGGTGGAATCGGCGGTGGTGTCGTCCACCGATCCCTTCACGGTGACCTACACGCTGGACCGCAACGCCGCCTGGTCCGACGGGACGCCGATCACCGCCGAGGACTTCAGTTATCTCCGCGACCAGATGCTGGTGCAGCCGGGCACGGTGGACCCTGCTGGTTACCGGCTGATCACCGGCATCGTGTCCCGGGACGCGGGTAAAGCTGTCGATGTCACCTTCCGTCAGAAGCTGGCCGACTGGCAGACGCTGTTCTCCCCGCTGCTGCCGGCGCACATCCTCAAGGACTCGCCCGGCGGCTGGACGCGGGGTCTGGCCACTGGCATACCGGTGTCCGGCGGCCGCTACAAACTCCAAACCTACGACCCGGTGACCGGCGAGATCACCCTGGTGCGCAACGACAAATATTGGGGCACGCCGCCCGGCCCGAGTACGGCTGTCATCCGCATCGGCGCGGATGCCGCGCTGCTCGAAGCCCTGCGGCGCGGAGATGTGCAGGCCGTGCTCCTGCAACCCGACGCGGCCGACCAGCAGCTACTAGAACGGACAGTGCCGGCCGAGCGTCGTGAGCGGGTACCGCTCGCGGGCACTGTCCAGCTCGTCTACAACACAGCCACCGGACCGACGTCGGACCCCCAGGTCCGACGGGCCATCGCCGGCGCCTTGGACGTGGCGGCCATCCGCTCCGTGTTGGATGGAGGCAATACCGGCGGCGGCACCCCGGTGACGTCGCTGGTGGAACTGCCGGACCCGTCCGCGCCGCCGACCGCGACGCTGGTACCAGGCGGCAAGGCGGGGGCGCTGGCCGCGCTGGACGCCGCAGGCTATCGGCGCGAGTCGCTCTACCTGACCAGGGCGGGCAGCACCCTGACGCTGCAGCTGACCTACGACAGTACCGATGCCCGTCTGGCGGCTGCCGCCCGACTGGTGCAGTCGCAGTTGGCCGGTATCGGCATCGAGATCGACCTCGTCCGGGAGGCACCGCTGGCCGCGATCAACGAGCAACTCGCCACCGGGACCGCCGATCTGGGCCTGGTGTTCGTGCCGCGATCGTCCTCCACCGGGTTGGCGGCAGCATCGGCGTTCGGCTGTCCGACACCCGCCGCCGGGACGCGCTCCGACGAGTCACCGCTGGTCCGCACCGGAAACCTGTCGGGCTTCTGCTCGAGCGAGGTGCAGCCGCTGCTCCAGCAGGCGACCGCGACCGCGTCGATCGGCGCATTGGACCAGGAACTCGTCGCTGCGCTGCCGGTCCTGCCGATCAGCCGCCCCGCGGCCGTTTTTGCCGCCTCGGCGGGGATCACGGCCAAGGTCCGGGCCGCGGGTGCCCGGTCGTCGTTCACCGGTCCGATCGGCAGCCTGCCGAGCTGGCCGGCGCCCTGACGTCGAAGGATTTACCTCAGAGGAGCAGAGGCAGC
>CAXSEW010000329.1:0-5380 GCA_964236185.1 uncultured Nakamurella sp.
CACACCCACAAAAGCCGCTAGACCTTCTCGGGGGCAACCTGATCAACGCTACCCGAACTGGCTCCGAGTATCAACTCGGTGCATATCGGGCTCCGTTGGCCCGGGTGGAGTGTTGTCTCTACCCGCTCCGTTACCGGAGTAACCATCTGGATTTTTCTTGCCAACCGGCTCCGTCCAGGTCCTGCAGGCTCTAGGCCCGCTCCCTGTCCGGCTCTCTCGGCGACAAGCACCAAGTTACGACCGACTCCTAATGAAGTCAAACATGCAGGTCACGGCGCCGCCGGTGCACATCCGCCCAGTTGAGAGCCCCACCGGGTGTCCGGTCGGACCCAGTCTGCACGCCATGATCGGTGGTGACCCCGCCCACAGAGCGGAAGATCGTCGGTCACTCGGCGACGGCGCCGACGACGGATCGCCTACCACGACGGAGCACCAGGTAGCGACCGTGCAGCAGGTCCTCCCGGGTGGGAGTGTGATCCGGATCGGTGATCCGTTGGTTGTTGATGTTGGCGCCGCCGTCTGCGATGGTGCGCCGAGCCTCCGACGACGACGAGGCCAGCCCGGCGTTGCGCAGCAGATCGACCACCGTCGGCATCGCAGCGACGCCGATGCGCACCAGGCCGGTCTCGGCCAACGCCGCCGCCAGGGTCGACTCGTCGACATCCCGCAGCTCACCCCGCCCGAACAGGGCACCGCTGGCGGCTACCACCGATGCGGTCGCCGCCGGCCCGTGCACCAGCGTGGTCACCTCTTCGGCCAACGCCCGCTGTGCCTCCCGGGCGTGCGGCCGGTCCCGCGTCGCATCGGCCAACGCCGTCAATTCGTCGTGCGTACGGAACGAAAACACCTTCAGATAGCCGTCGACAGCTGCATCCTCGACGTTGAACCAGAACTGGTAGAAGGCGTACGGCGAGGTGAGATCCGCATCGAGCCATACCGTGCCGGACTCGGTCTTGCCGAATTTGGTGCCGTCCGCCTTGGTGATCAACGGTGTGGTCAGCGCGTGCGCTGCAATGCCGTCGGCCTTACGGATCAGTTCCGTACCACTGGTCAGGTTGCCCCACTGGTCGTTGCCACCCACCTGCAGCACGCAGCCGTGCCGCCGGTAGAGCTCGAGGAAGTCCATCCCCTGCAATACCTGATAGCTGAACTCGGTGAACGACAGTCCCTCGTCGCTGTGCAGGCGGGCCGACACGATCTCCTTCGACAGCATCCGGCCCATCCGAAAGTGCTTGCCGATGTCGCGCAGGAAGTCGATGGCACTCAGCGGAGCGGTCCAGTCCAGGTTGTTGACGATCCGCGCCGCATGCGGACCGTCGAAATCGAGGTACTTTCGCACCTGCCCGGTGATCCGCTCCACCCACTCGCCGACCACCTCGGGCCCGTTCAGCACCCGCTCGCCGGACATCCGCGGATCTCCGATCAGTCCGGTCGCGCCGCCGACCAAGCCGAGCGGACGATGTCCCCCTTCCTGGATCCGGCGCATGGTCAGCAGCAACACCAGGTTACCGATGTGCAGGCTGCGGGCCGTCGGGTCGAAACCGCCGTAGAAGGTGATCGACCCACTCGCCAGCGCGGTCGCCAGCTCGGTCTCGTCAGTGGATTGCGCGATCAGACCGCGCCACCGCAGGTCGTCGAGCACCGACGCAGGCGGTGAAGGGAGCGGAGCGTTCGGTTCGGACACGCCACCATTCTCCCTCAGAATGGGCGGCCGTTTCCCTCACCGACATCGGCGACCGGACCACCGCGCCGACGCACGACCCCCCGGCGGTAGGCCGACACGGACGGCGCGTCCGCCTCCCAGAACCGCCACGGGAGCTCGGCGGCCACCGACACGCCCACCCGCGGACCCGATCGAATCGACCCGGCTGCGACGGCGGTGTGCCCCCGGCGCAGGGTGACAGCGGAGCTGCCGGAACAAACATCGACACCGTTCTGGCCAGCACCGAGACCGAGCACCGACGCTAGGCCCGCCGGTCCACGGGCGAGGTGCTGCGTCTTGGTCGTCGGAGTGCGACGGGTGATCGCCACGGCCGGTCCGGAGACCACCTCGCCGGCCCGCAGCAGGACTGCCGATGGCCGGCCGGGGGCTCCGGTGACGACGTTGGCGCACCAGTGCATGCCGTAGACGAAGTAGGTGTAGAGGTGTCCTGGCTCCTCGAACATCACGGCGTTGCGCCTGGTCAAGCCCCGGAAAGCGTGGGACGCCGGGTCGTCGGCGCCGCGGTAGGCCTCCACCTCGGTGATCCGGACGGCGACCAGCTCGCTGCCGACGGACGACACCAGCACGCACCCCAGCAGCTGTGGTGCCAGCTCCACCGCATCACCGTCGAGCGCGGTGCGCGGGAGCAGCGGCCAGTCCCCCGGCCCCGAAGGAGCCGGCTGGGTCGCCGTCGTCACGAACCCGCCGTCACCGACGACTCATCACGGCCGACCGAGCCAGGACCGGTCGGCCGCAACCCGGGCCCGCAACAGCGCGAGCTGTTCGGCGACGCGTACCGGCGCGGTGCCGCCGATCCCGTCGCGCGACGCCATTGACCCGGCCACGGTGAGCACATCGCGGACATCCGGCGTCAAGGCCGGGTTGATGGTGCTCAGCTCGGTATCGGTGAGCTCGTCGAGCTCCCGGCTCGACGACTCCGCCAGGACAACGCACCGACCGGCGGCCTCGTGGGCGACCCGGAACGGCACCCCCCGCTTCACCAGCCATTCCGCGACGTCGGTGGCCAACGAGTAGCCGGCCGGCGCCATCGACGCCATCCGCTCCAGATCGAAGGTCAGGGTGGACGTCATGCCCGTCACGGCCGGCAGCACCATCCGCAGCTGCTGGAGGGAATCGATCAACGGCTCCTTGTCCTCCTGCAGGTCGCGGTTGTAGGCCAACGGCAGGCCTTTGAGGGTCGCCAGCAGCCCGGTGAGATTGCCGATCAACCGGCCGGACTTGCCGCGGGTGAGTTCGGCGATGTCCGGGTTCTTCTTCTGCGGCATGATCGACGACCCGGTGGAGTAGGCGTCGTCCAGCCGGGCGTAGCCGAATTCGGCGGTGGTGAAGATGATGATCTCCTCGGCCCACCGCGACAGGTCGACCCCCACCATCGCCAGCACGAAGGCAAGTTCCGCGGCGAAATCCCTGGACGCGGTGCCGTCGATGGAGTTGGCCACCACGGCGTCAAGCCCCAGCTCCTTGGCGATCGCCTCCGGATCCAGCGCGAGCGACGACCCGGCCAGCGCGCCGGAGCCATAGGGGGACACCGCCGACCGGCGGTCCCAGTCCCGCAACCGGTCGACGTCACGGGTCAGCGCCTGGGCGTGGGCAGCGAGGTGATGGGCCAGCAGGACCGGCTGGGCGTGCTGGAAATGGGTACGGCCGGGCATCGCCGCGCCCGGGACGGCCTCCGCCTGCCCGATCAGCGCCAACTGCAGATCGGTGATCAGCACACCGATGTCGCGGGCGGCGTCCCGCAGGTACAGCCGGTACAGCGTCGCCACCTGGTCGTTGCGGGAGCGGCCGGCCCGGATCTTGCCGCCCACGTCGGCGCCGGCCCGGTCGATCAGCCCGCGTTCCAATGCCGAGTGCACGTCCTCGTCGCCGGGTATCGGCGCAAAGGTACCGTCCATCACCGCTTCTCGCAGCGAGTCCAGCGCCGCCAGCATCGCCTCGAGCTCGGTGTCGGTGAGCAGTCCGGACGCTCCCAGCACCTTGGCATGCGCCTTGGAGCCGGCGATGTCGTACGGCGCCAGCACCCAGTCGAACTGGGTGGACCGGGACAGCTCCACCATTTCCGGTGACGGGCCGGAGCTGAAACGCCCCGCGCCCCACAGGGGTGTCGCCTCGCCGGGCGGGGGTGCGTGCATGTCGGTCATCGTCGCATGCACCCTGTCAGGCCCCGCTCCGGCGCCGATCCGCTCATCCGACCGCTCGGCTGGCGTAGGCGGTGAGGCGCATACCGAGTTCTGCACCCGACAGCCCGGCTCGGGCAACGACCAGGATGGTGTCGTCCCCGGCGATGGTGCCGATGACGTCGGCCAGCGCGGCCCGGTCGATCGCGGACGCGAGGAACTGCGCAGCGCCGGGTGGCGTGCGGAGCACGACGAGGTTGCCCGACGCATCGTGCGACAGCAGCAGGTCGCTCAGCAGCCGGGCCAGCCGCGAGGTTCCGCCGGCCACCCGGCCCGGCGCACCGTCCTCGGGAATGGCGTAGACCGGCGCGCCGCCGTCCACGCCGCGGAGCTTCAGCGCCCCCAGCTCCTCCAGGTCACGCGACAACGTGGCCTGGGTGGTGTGGACGCCCTCGGCGCGCAGCAGACCGGCCAACTCCGTCTGCGAACGGATGGCTGCGCCGCGGATCAACTCGGTGATCCGTCCGTGGCGAGCAGCCTTGGTGGCCGGAACGGTGCCGAGCAGCGGAGCGTCGGGCGATGTCAAGGTCTGCCTGACTCCATCTGCTCGATCAGAAAGGCCAGCAGGGCTTTCTGCGCGTGCAGTCGGTTCTCGGCCTCGTCCCAGACAGCCGACGACGGCCCGTCCAGGACCTCGTCGGTGATCTCCCACCCGCGGTGCGCGGGGAGGCAGTGCAGCACGATCGCGTCCGGGGCGGCCAGACCAAGCAGCGCTGCGTTGATCTGGTAGGGCCGGAACGGGCCCACCCGGTCCAGGCCGTCGTTCTCCTGGCCCATCGAGGTCCAGGTGTCGGTGACCAGCACATCGGTGCCGGCCACCGCCACCTGCGGGTCGCTGATCAGATCGATCGACCCGCCGGTGAGCAGGGCGCGTTCCTTGGCGGCGAGCAGGATGTCGGGCTGCGGGTCGAAGCCCACCGGCGACGAGACCCGCACGTGCAGACCGGCATTCGCCCCGCCGAGCATCAACGAGTGCGACATGTTGTTGGCGCCGTCGCCCAGGTAGGTGAGCGTCACGCCGGCGAGCCGGCCCAGCCGCTCGCGGATGGTCTGCAGGTCCGCGAGCACCTGGCAGGGGTGGAACTCGTCGGTCAGGGCGTTGATCACCGGCACGCTCGACACGCTGGCCAGCGCGTTGATCCGCCGCTGCGCGAACGTCCTGATCGCGACCGCGTCGACGTATCGGGACAGCACGCGGGAGGTGTCCTCGATTGTTTCCTCCCGGCCGAGCTGGGACGTGCGGCCGTCGATGATCACCGGTTGCCCGCCGAGCTGGGCGATGCCGACCTCGAACGACAGTCGCGTCCGGGTGGAATTCTTCTCGAACACGGCCGCCACCGCCTTCCCGGCCAGCGGGCGGAACCCGTGCCGGTCGGCCTTGAACGCATCGGCCGTGTCCAGCAGGGCGACGAGCTCGTCGGGCGAGATGTCGTCGTCCCGCAGGTAGTGCCGTAGTGCCGTCATCAGTGGTGTCCTTCTT
>CAXSEW010000330.1:0-5376 GCA_964236185.1 uncultured Nakamurella sp.
TGTCGGTGACCGCTTGCACCAGCACTTCTAGTTCGGGTGCTGTGCCGGCTCGGCGCGTTTCGGCCTGGATTAGCTGTAGTTGCCGGGCGAGGTCCTGTTGGCTCCATCGGACTTCGTGCCGGTGTCCGTCGGGCAGTGTCCGACCAAGCCCACTCAGGGCCACGACGTCGGCGTGGGTGGCAGCAACCCGCAGTACTTTTGGATGTCCACCGCCGACGACCAGAGACATTCGGCCGCCTCCCATCGGTAGGTCTTCCAGATGCGCGTCATGCAGGTGCAGATACTGCCCGGCGATGTTGACCCATTCCCCGCGAAGCAGCCGGCCGACCACCTCGACGAACTCCACCAGCCGCCCGGCCCGGTCGCGCGGCAATGGTCTGCTCTTACCGATGTCTTGCCACTCACGGAATGTGTGACCGGCACCCAACCCCAGGACGACCCGGTCCCGAGCCAGGATGTTCAGGGTTGCCGCGTCGGCCGCGACGTGCATCGGTTCGCGGACACCGGTTTGCAGCACGTAGGTTCCCAGTCGCAGAGTGGTGGTCACCGCCGCGGCGGCACCCAACGCTGGCCAGGGCGAAGCCCCGGAACCTGGATGGTCGCCCATCAGCAGCGCGTGAAAACCGCTGGCTTCCAGCTGCGTGGCCAGCGCCAACCACGACCGAAGATCCTTCGGCTCGGCCTGCACACTGACCTTAATCTCCCTCATGTCTTCAGCGTGTCCAGTGCCCGACCGCCCGTCCACCTCGTTCGCCGCCAGCGGACCTGCTCTGCTCCTTTGAAATCCAGATCTAGACGACGAAGTCATGCCCGACACGCCCGAGTCAGCTGGACATCGAAGCTGGAGCGGCGTTCACGGGTTGCGATCAAATACGAAGGTTTTTGAGCACGCCCGGACGCCGGCCCACGGACGCTGGCAGAGCCCGACGAGGTGTTTCTCTTGGATTTGGCTGAGTTTGGGTGGCTTGCCGCGGAGTCGACCTTTGGCTTTGGCGACTCTCATGCCTTCGCGGGTGCGCATCTTGATTAGGTCTGATTCGAATTCGGCGATCATGGCTAGGACGTTGAACAGCAGGCGCCCGATCGGGCCGTTCGGGTCGTGGACCGATCCGCCGATGTTGAGTTTGACTTCGGCGGCGGTGAGTTCTTCGACGATGTCGCGGGCGTCGGGCAGCGAGCGGGCCAGGCGGTCGAGTTTGGTGACCACGAGGGTGTCGCCGGCGCGGCAGGCGGCGAGTGCTTCGCGCAGCCCTGGCCGGTCGCGGTTGCGGCCGGTGAGGCCGTGGTCGACGTAGATCCGGTTGGCTTTCACTCGAAGGGCAGTGAGGCCGTCGCGTTGCGCGGTCAGGTCCTGCTTGTCGGTCGAGCAGCGGGCATACCCGATCAGCATGGCGACCATGGCAGGACTGTACCGGTTGAGCTACCTTCACCGGGCATTAAAGCGGACGGGTCTTACGGGGCAGCCTATGGTTTCTACCGCACGTAGACAGGATCTTGACCGACCTAGTCAGGATCGACCAGCCAGGTGCTGCGCTATGAGCGGCGGCGCTTCGGTCTTGCTGCGCCTGACGGGCCGAGATGTCGCGGTGCCGCGCACCGGGCGAACACAGCTCAGCCCAGATCCACCGACGCTGATTCTTCAGGGCTCGGTCAACGCTTTCTGAGGGCTGTTCACGAGGGGCGTCACCGTGCGCGGTCGGTCACGCTCCAGGCATTGCCGTCCCTACGCCGCTATCGTATGCACGCACCATTAGACCTGCCGCCGCCGCGATGTAAGAGTTGGCAATGATCGTTTTCAGGTCGAATGGCCGGTCTGGTGCATTCTCGACGGCGTGGAACCAAGCAGGGGTGTCGCCGGCGAGAAGCACCAAAGCGTTCTGTTGGTGAATTTGATTCCAAAAGTCGTCGGGGTAAGAGTCTTTGAAGGCTCCACCGATAATTGGCTTCTGACGGGCCGCAGCGTCTGCCACTTCATACAAGTCGATGTCGTACCGAGATTTCATGTCCACAACCACGTCGATGACGGGTATTTCGAATGGTCCCGATTGATCTTTCATTCGCACCATGCCGAGGGCCGCCGGCTCGTATTCAGCACCGCGAAGCTCCGCGACGTCGAACATGACTGCTCGGCCGGTAATGCCGAGGAACTCATTGTTGAACCGGATCCAAGGGTGCCCGCCGAACCCAGGTCTCCGGTGGTCGGTGATCGAATGACGCGATGCTGGCTGTTTCTCGGCGAAGAGTGCTTCGCCTTTTCTTCTGTCCGGGCACTGGTACATCTCCTGATCTGTGGCTGTGGTGGAGTAGGTCATCGCAGCACTGGCCACACGATACTGAGCGGTCGCCGGATCGACGCGGAGCAGCTGTTGTTCGGTGTCCAACGGACCGCTCTCAGCTCAGTTCGTGGGCGTGTCATTCGGGCCATGGGTACAGGCTGGCGTGCCGGGTGATGCTCGGTAATCCTGTGATCGGGTGGATTTCGATGCCGCTGGACTGGTGGCTGCCGTTGGCGTGAGCGATGCCGGCCAGGACCAGGGTTAACTGTTCTCGGCCGAGCGCTGCGATGGTGTCGGACAGGTTGATCCTCGGTCCGTCTGCTCCGCCGAGGCCGATGGATGCGGTGATCAGCAGGTAGGCCCGTTCGCCGCTGGACAGCGCGCCGATGTTCCCGGGGATCGCTTCCGCGTCGACCCAGTGGCCGATGTGTTCCCGCGTCCGTATCCACGGGTTGCCTGGTGCGGCGAACCGGCCGTCGAACGCGCGGATGAGCAGCTCAACGGCGGCCTCGCTGGTGTGGATGCCTTTGGCCCATGCGCGCAGGTCCTCGTGAACAGGTGCGGTGGCCTTTCTGGCGCGGGCGCCGGCCAGCTCGGTGACGACGTTCGGGTGCTGCTCGGTCGGTGGACGTTTGGTCATGCCTTACTCCTTGTTTGCCGGCGCGGTGTGGCGGATCGGGTTACCGGGAAGTTCGCGATCTGCGGGGCGGGTGGCCCAGCCGTTGGCCCACTGCATCCAGGGTCGTGGTAGCCAAAAGCCCCGCGACGCAACAAACCTTGGGCTCGCTTTTGGCATTACGGGGTCGAGTCGTCGCCGGCCTGAACGTCGGTGGTCAGCGCTTCGAGGTTCAGAGTTCGGCCCCGTTTGGCTGCCCAGGCTTTGACGTCATCGAGTGCCCAAATGTTGCCCATGATCAAGCGCTCTACGGGAGGCGGGAATTCGTCGGCATCGCTGAGGACAACAGCTCGGGTGCGACTGACTCCGAGCAGCAGCATCAATTCAGCACGACCGATGAGGCGAGTTGGCACGGGCGTAAGAGTACTCATGCCGACACAGTACGCCTCGACCCTTTACGTTTGTGCCCGTGTTGACATGTACACGGGTATGACTGTACACTCTAGATATCGGCAAGGCGGGCGGTCCGCCTCGATAGAAGGAGAGCAAGTCATGGCACACGAACTGGAAATCTGGTCGGACGGTACGGCGTCGTTCGTCTCCGCTCGGGAGCACGCGTGGCACCGGTTGGGGACGGTGCTTCCGGCCGAATTCGATGCGGCGCACGCGATGTCGCATGCGAAGTTGGGCGGCTGGAACGTCCGCACGACGGCGTTGCAGACCGCGCCGGTGCTGTCCGATGACGGTGTGCTCGGCGCGTTGCCGGTGCCGGATCAGTTCGCCACGGTCCGCACCAACCCGGTCAGCGGCAGCGTCGACGTGCTGGGTGTGGTGGGGCGCGGTTACACCGTCATCCAGAACGAGGAACACGCGGACCTGCTCGACCGGGTAGTCGACGAGGGCGGCGCCCATTTCGAGACGGCCGGTTCGTTGCGGGGTGGCCGTTCGGTGTTCCTGTCGATGAAGCTGCCCAGGACGATGAGCATCGGCGGTATCGACCCGGTGGACCTGTACCTCATCGCGTTGAACAGCCACGACGGCACGTCGGCGTTCCGCCTGCTGGTGTCGCCGGTGCGGGTGGTCTGCGCCAACACGCAGGCGTTGGCGCTGCGCCGTGCGCAGTCCTCGTTCTCGATCCGGCACACCTCCGGAGCGCGGGGCAACATCACGCAGGCCCGCGAGGCGTTGAGTCTGACGTTCAAATACGCGGAGGTGTTCGAGCGTGAGGCCGAGCAGATGATCGCGCAGTCGCTGACCGATGCGCAGTTCGAGCAGATCACCGGCAAGCTGTGGACCACCGAATCGGAGTCGAAGCGGTCCGCCACGATCACCGCGAACCGCTCCGATGTGCTGACCGGGTTGTTTACCGACGCGCCGACCAACGCCAACATTCGCGGCACCCGGTGGGCCGGCTACCAGGCGATCACCGAATACCTGGACCACTTCGCCCCCGTAGCAGGCGGCACCGACACCGCCCGCGCCGAGCGGGTCGCCACCAGCGGAACGGTGACCACCGTCAAGACCCGAGCGTTCGAGATGCTCGCCGCGCTGTAGCGATAGGTGGCGGGCCAGGAAAGCCTCAGAGCTTTCCTGGTCCGCCCGGTCGCTGGGCTCAGGTAGTCAACACCTGGCCCAGCAGATGCACTCCCCAACCTTCCCAGGATGAAAGAGGCAACACCCATGATCCCCACCCAGCACGCCCCCGGCAACACCGCCCCCACCGCACCCGCGGCCGCGCCTGTGCCCGCACCCATTGGGGCCGGTGTCAGCGTTGCGGACCTGTACGCCGCGACTGCCGCCGCGCCGTACTACACCCACCCGGCCAGCAACGGCCGCCTGATCGATGCGTTCTACCTCCTGCCCGGCTCCGCCGAGGCCGTTGATGGTGACTACCTCGCCGCCGCCGAGTTGTCCATCTGGCACCACAAGGACGCCAAGTGCTACCGCGCCACCCTGGCGGCAACCAGCATTCGGTTGCACGGCGGCATGTTCGGGCAGCGGTTCTCACTGTTCGCCGCCCGAACCACCACGCAGGTGCTGAGCATCCCGGCGGCCCGGTTCAACGCCGCCAAGTTCGCGCAGTTCACCACCGACGTGCACGCCCTGGTCGCCGCCCGCCGCACCGCAGAAGGCGACCAGTCATGACCGCCCCCACGACCCCGCCCGTCCCGACAACCGAGGGTGAGGGTTCGTCGTTCACACCGCTGCACGAGGTTCCCCGGTTCGATCTGTACTGCCGGGCCGACGCGATCGCCGACCGCGCACTGGTCGAGGTGCCCCGACTGTTGGCGTCGGCGTTCCGGTTGCCGTGGCCGGTGGCGGTTCCCGCGCAGGCCTGGGATGACGTGATCGGCTGGCCGCAAAAGGGCACCGACCTGATCACCGCCGAAGAGCTGGTGATCGACGTACCGACCGAATCGGGCCGGATCTCCGAAGTGCTGCACGCCGCCGCCCTCGCCTACTACACCGACCCGGCCCGCGGCC
>CAXSEW010000331.1:0-5336 GCA_964236185.1 uncultured Nakamurella sp.
GCAAAATGTGTCGGATCAGTTAGTTGCCGAGGGTTTGGCTGCTTACTGGAATGGCACTGGTCCGCGACCTGGCGGCTGACATACGTTTGTAGATTCGTGTGTAACAACGGCGGCACATGCCCTTGGCGCAATTCGGGCCTTCCTGACCGCACTCAGTGCAGGTAATAATCCTGACCTGTACGACGCCTCGGCGTACCTGATCGCGGTACCGAGCTCCCTTCGCCCGGTTGCACTCCGCGCAGTTGGTCTCACCCTCGCGGTACGGGTGGCCGCACTTCCGGCCGTGTTCCATGCGCACCGCCATGGCCCTACGGTTGTTCTCGGCCTGTGTTACGGCTTCCAAGTGTGCTGGGTTCACGCAGATTCGGTTGCGACATAGGTGGTCGATGTGCAGTCCGGCAGGGATTGGCCCGAACTGTTGCTCATACATCACGCGGTGCGCCCATTTAGAGGGCAAGCCGGTTTTTCCGGTCTCTCCATAACCAGCCGCGCCAACGTGTCCAGTCCAAGGCCAGCACTCGTCTGGCGCACCGGCGATGTAGTCACTACTCATGTCGCGCATATCCGTACTTTACCATTAGGAGACACCCAATGACTCTCAAGCTCGGCAAGCTCCCCGCCCGCCCGGACGCGATCCGGTTCCGGCTGGCCCTGTACGGCGCGACCCTGCCCACCCCGCCGAAGACGTTCACGAAGCACCAGACGCTCGTCAGCGACTGGGGCATGTTGGCGAACGCGGATTTTGGCTGCTGCGTCTGGAGTGGGGCTGGACACGAGACGATGCTGTGGACCGCAGAAGCGTCGCGGCCCGCACCGTTTACCGACGGCGCAGTCCTCTCCGACTACTCGGCCGTCACGGGCTACAACCCGAACGACCCAGCCACCGACCAGGGCACGGACATGGGCGTTGCCGCGTCCTACCGCCGCAAGACCGGTGTCATCGACGCCGCCGGGAACAGGCACCAGGTCGCCGCTTACCTCGCCATTACCGAAGGCGACAAGCAGCTACTGAAGCAGGCGATCTGGAAGTTCTCCGGCGTCGGCGTCGGCATCCAGTTCCCCGCCTCAGCGATGGACCAGTTCAACGCCGGGAAGCCGTGGACGATTCGCTCGAGCTCACCGATTGTGGGCGGCCACTACGTGCCGGCCGTGGGTTACGACAGCCGCTACGTGTACGTCGTCACCTGGGGGCGGCTGCAGAAGATTTCGTGGGGGTTCTACGGCCGGTACTGCGACGAAGCGGTGGCGTACCTGTCGTGGGAAATGCTGACCGGCGGGGTCAGCTTGGAAGGGTTCAACGCCGAGCAGCTGCAGGCGGATCTGAGCGCGCTGCCCGCTGCCTAGGTTAAATCACAATTATTTTGCCTCCCGGGTGACGGGTTTCCAGTTGCCGGTTTACGGCTGCAACGTCAACCTCAATCTTGATCGCCATGGTGAGGCTGCCTTCTATTATCGACAGTTCACTCATGCGTTCATGAAACTGGCGCCCCATGTCTTGGCCCATCGCATCGGCAACAAGGCCCACCCGCTTGATTAGGGCGGCCCGGGTGCCGTACCGACCGCAAACCCAGGCGATGACTGCAACCACGACCATCCACAGCCACAAACTCATGCCGTAGATCCTACCGCGCACCACCGACAGACCTCGGGACCGCAACCCAAGCGCGCCTATGACTGGCGCCCGACGGCGCCCTCACCTTCGGGTGGGGGCGTCTTTGGCGTATCAGTGGTCAGGGAGTAGCAGCCTTGATGAACACCGTGCACTGCTGAATCGCCGCGGTCGTGCCAGCGATGAACTTCGTCAACGCAGTCAAGGACGTACTTGTGTCTTGGTCGAGCAGCACCTGCGCCGCCGCGTCCCCGTTCGCCGCTACACGCTGCCAAGCGGCCTGCAACCCGACGTCCGAGAAAGTGCTGGCCTCGACCTGGAGCTTCGCGGCGAATGAACTCACCTCACCGGACACCGTCGTGTAGTCAACGGTGCTGGTATCCACGATCGTCTGCAACGGCCCTTCCTTCAACGTCGTGAACTCACCGACGACCGAACTGCACAGCTTCACGTCGGCGGCCACCGACGGTGCCACTGCTGCCGACGATGAGGTAACTACGGACAAGGAAGCGGAACCGTTAGACGTTGCCGATGACGACTGAACTGATACCGGCACCGAAGTCCCACCACACCCCGCCAGCAGCCCAGCTGCCACGACCCCGGCCAGCACTACACGAACCCGCATACCCACCCCTTGTGTCCGGTTTGCACTCATGATGCACGACAGGAGCGGTGAGAGCGAGAGCTTGATACGTGGATCGGTGGGTGATCTTGGAACGTTACGGGCTAGCGTGGGAGGTCGAATCTGCAACTTCTAACCAGATGGGCCACCTAATGGGCGACTATGAGAGAGCAGATTCGGTATCAGTGCAGGTGGGGGCTCAATCTGCCAGACAGTACCGTTGCCTGCTATGACCGAGGACTCGAGAACGTGCCGGGGCAGACGGACGCCGCCCTCCCAGTGCACCGCACCCGGCCCCCGGCCTCAGGCCCGATCGGAGAAGGACATCTGATGCGATCGGTCACCGAACAACTCGATCTGGTGCTGGCTGCAGCTCTGACGCCGCCGCCGGTGCGCGTCGCCATCTCGGAGGCGCAAGGTCTGCTGTGCGCCGAGGAAGTGGTGGCCTCGTCGGCGCTGCCCGCCTTCGACCAGGCCGCCGTCGACGGCTACGCCGTTCGGTCAGTGGACGTGCATGGTGCTTCCCCGGTCAATCCGATCGCGCTGCCGGTGGTCGGGGAGATCGATGCCGGAACCCGGTCGGCCCATCGGCTGCAGCCCCACCAGTGCGTCTACGTGGCCACCGGCGCGCCGCTGCCGACCATCGCCGACGCCGTCGTGCCCCGGTCGGCGGCGGAACGAGCCAGTGCCCGGGTCAACGTCACCCGGGCCGTCGGATCCGGGCAGTACGTGCGGCGCACCGGCGAGGACGTGCAGCCCGGTGACGTCGCCGTTCGCTCCGGAGCCTTCATCGGGTCGGCGCAGGTCGGCCTGCTCGCCGCCGTCGGCCGGGACAAGGTGCTGGTGCATCCCAAACCGCGACTGTCCATCATCTCCGTCGGCGACGAGCTGGTGGACGTGTCCCGCTCGCCCGGGCCCGGCCAGGTCTATGACGTCAACTCCTTCGCGCTGGCCGCGGCGGCGCGCGACGCCGGCGCCGAGGTCAACCGGGTCGGCATCGCCCCCCGCGACCCGCGCAAGCTGCACGAGCTGGTCGAGGCGCGGCTGCTGGTCTCGGAGGTGGTGGTGATCTCGGGAGCCGCCGGCGGCCACAGCGCCGAGCTGGTGGTGGAGGCGCTGTCCGACCTCGGCGATCTGGACCTCACCCGGGTGGCCATGCAGCCCGGATCGGCCCAGGGTTTCGGCCGGCTGGGTCCCGACGCGGTCCCGACGTTCCTGTTGCCGATCAATCCGGTTTCGGCGCTGGTGGTGTTCGAGGTGATGGTCCGCCCGGTGCTGCGGGTGATGCTCGGTCGCCGAAACCCTTACCGCCGCACCGTCACTGCCCGGACGCTTGAGCCGATCAGCTCGCCGGAGGGCCGCCGTCAGTTCCTGCGCGGCCAGCTGATGCGGGACGAGGACGACGAGTATCTGGTGCACATCCTGGGCGGCGGCGGTACCCATCTGCTCGCCTCGCTCGCCGAGGCGAACTGCCTGGTGCTGGTGGACGAGACGTCCACCTCGATCCCGGTGGGGAGCGAGGTCCCGGTGTCCTTCCTGGCGCAGCGGGCCTGAGGCCGGGTGGACGGCAGTACACCGACCGGACGGCATCCGGGTTGGCCGGCCACGCTCGGGCCGGTCCGGGTGCGGGCCGGGTCGGTCGAGCTTCGGCCCCTGCGAAGGGCCGACGGTGACCGTTGGCAGCGGATCCGCGTGCAGAACGAGGCGGCCATCTCGCCGTGGGATGCGACCAGCTCGCTGACCTGGGCGCAGCGGCACACGCCCCAGCAGTGGCGCTCGCACCGCTCCCTGTTGATCGCTGCCGCGCGCCGCGGCGAGGTGCTGCCGTTCGCCATCACTTTGGGAGACCAGTTCGTCGGCCAGATCACCGTCGGCGGCGTGCAACGCGGCGCGTTGCGATCTGCCTGGGTGGGGTACTGGGTCGACTCCTCGGTGGGCGGCGGCGGCGTGGCAACGGCCGCGGTCGCGCTGGCCGTCGGCCACGCCCTCGGCCCGGCGGGACTGCACCGCATCGAGGCCACCATCGCGCCCGAGAATCTCGCCAGTCAGGCGGTTGTCGCCCATGTCGGTTTCCGCCAGGAGGGTTACCTGCAGCGCTATCTCGATATCAGCGGCGCCTGGCGCGATCACCTGCTGTTCGCCGTGACCCGGGAGGAGATCCCGGGCGGCGCCGCGGATCTGCTGGCCCGGTGGCGGACCGGGACGGCCCCGCCGCGGTCGGCACCCGGCCTGAGATCGGGGTCATGGCAGCGCAGCGCGCCGCCGGATCCGCAGCACCGCGGTCCGTCCGGTCGGTGAGCAGCCGGGTTGCCCGCGGCCGCCTCGGAGGACGTCCGTGGGTGATCAGCGTCGGCGTCGGGCCCGCGCGGCGTGTCCTGTCCGGGTCGGCGATGCTCTGTCGCTAGCGTGAGGCGAGACCGGTGACGCACCATGCGTGCCCGGCCCCTGCACTGCTCGAGAGGAGGCCGCGATGTCCATTCCTACGTCGCTGATCGTCGTGGTTCTCGTCCTCGCCTGGCTCGTGGTGCTGGTGCCGATGGTGGCCCGACGGCGGGAAGCCGTCCCTGAAGCCGAGATGGCCGGCGGCACCTTCCGGGTGCTGCAGCGGTCCGGCGACACGGCCCGCCGCCGACCGGCTTTCCGTCGGCGGCCCGAACGAGAAGCCGGCGACGGCGCGGAAGAGCATGCTGGGCAACAGGTCTCCAGTGACGAGGAATTGGACGAGGAATTGCTGGACGACGAGTACGACGACGATGGTGACTACGACGACGACGAGGCTGACGAGTACGGCAGCGAGGATGTCGAGGGTCGTCGATCGGCCGGATCGCACCCGTATCAACCCGAGGAGCGCGCGCCGTCCGGCTCGCATCCCTATCGGCCGGCGACCCAGCAGCAGCCGGAGCCGGTGGCCGACCGGTCCGAACCTGTTCGCTACGAACACGATTCGCCCGGCTACGACGATGAAGCGCACTCCTCGGGCTTCGAGGCGGCACCGACGCAGCACGCCGATGACGTGCACCTGCGGCCGATTCCCCGTCGCGCAGGTCGAGGTGGTTACGACCCCGATGCCGCAGAAGTTGCCCGCCAGTTCAAGTACTCCCGCCG
>CAXSEW010000332.1:0-5333 GCA_964236185.1 uncultured Nakamurella sp.
GATCCGGTAACCCAGTGCCGCCGCACGGATGCCGAGATCCGCGTCTTCGGTGACGTTGTACGGGTCCCAGC
Source organism: uncultured Nakamurella sp. (assembly GCA_964236185.1). Lineage (GTDB taxonomy): Bacteria > Actinomycetota > Actinomycetes > Mycobacteriales > Nakamurellaceae > Nakamurella. Next base: position 72 of record CAXSEW010000332.1, read on the forward strand.
CGCCGAGTTGCCGGAGCATCGCCGCGTCGAAGTGATTCGAGGTGCCGCCCAACGGGATCGGGATGCCGGTGCCGTCCAGGCCAGGCAGAATTGCGTCGAACAGGTACGAGTACTCGATGGCGAACAGCCGTGTGAGCACGTTGTACGAGGCGTTGAAGTAGCTCAACGAACACTGCACACAGGCGAGCGGCGCCTCGGTCGACCCGGCGGCCGCCTCGGCCTTGGCCCGACGGAAGTCGGCGGCGACCCGGCGCAGTTGGTCGGGCTCCGGCCGGTCCTCCGCGTCGTAGATCACCACCAGTTCGCCGCGGGCGAAGGTCAGGCCGTAGTTGCACGCGCGAGGCTTCGTCTGCGGTGCCCCGGTCGGCACGATCAACGTCCTCAGGTAGGGCGGCGGGTTCGACGCCCAGGCGGCGGCGATGGTGTCGACATCGTCCTTCTCCAGCAGCACCAGCACCTCGAGCTTGTCCCGCGGGTAGTCCAGATTCTCCAGGTTGCCGATCAGTGTGGAGATGATGTTCGCCTCGTGGAAGACCGGAACCAGGATGGTGTACATCGGTAGATCCTCGTCGGCGATGGCGTCGGCGTCGTGGACGCTCGAGCGGGGCTCGACCGGTTGCCGGCGGTCGGCGAGTCGTAGCCCGATCCGGCGACGGACCCGCTTGAGCGGCCACAGCCCGACTGCGAAGGTGCGGAAGGCGATCGTGGCGGAGAAGGCGACAGCCGACAGGGACAGCACACTGATGATGGTGATCCGCGGTGCGAACAGCAGTCCGACGACCAGCAGCGCCAGCCCGACCAGCGGCGCGAGCCGCTGCCACCTGGTCAAGCTGCTCTTGGCTGACCTTTCCGGCTGCGTGACCGCCAGCGACTCGCCGATCTCGTAGATCAGCCGGTCGCGGAACACCACCGAAACGATGGCTGCCAACTCGTCGGCGGTCACTACCTCGAATTCCACCTCGTCGGCATCGCACTCGGCACGGACCCGGTCGAAGAGCTCCGCCGTCGCTGGCACGGTGGTGGCCACTCCCACTGTGCGCCCGGATCGACGGAACGGCAGCCACCCTCGCACGAGGACTTCGCGCGGCGACGACCCGCCCGGGACAGCGGACGCACCGAAGGTCGACGCAGAAGCCTGTGTAGACACCGGCCCCGGGTGTGCGGCGCTCCGCGTCGAAGGCTGAAAGGTGGTCATGACGCAGGTCCGATCCGTTGGTAGACAGCATGATCAGCGGCGGTGAAGACCAGGCGGTAGTGCGCGGCGATGCTCGGTCTGGCCAGCGCTGCCGTCAGCAGATCGGTCGGCCCGGAGTCCAGGCCAACACCGAGTCCGGCGATGTTGGCGAAAATCCATTCGGCGTGGGCGGCCGGATCTGACACGGCCTCGACGAAGGGCGCACCCGAGGCCCGCATGATCACCTGCTGCAGCGGAATGCCGAGCACCGGCAGGACCTCGTTGCCCCTGGCGCTCTCGTCGAGCAGCACGGAACCGCCTACATAGTGAGCGGCCAGGAATTCCGCCGCCTGCATCGCCCCCGCGGTATCCCGCTGGCTGCGTGCGGCCTCGGCGACGATCGCACTTCGACCGGGCAGATCCTGTGCCCACCAAATGTTCTGGCCGATGATCGCGACCAGGATGACGGCCGGAACTGCCCACCTGACCGGCCGTCGGCCCCGCCGGTCCGCCAGCACGCCGACCAACAGGGCCAGCAGCGGACACACGGACAGCGCGAATCGATCGTTCCACCAGTTCGGCGGGTTGGTGTGGTCGTTGTTGATCGCGGTCTGACCGAGGTACAGGCTGACGATCGAGAAGAAATACGACACCGCGAGCAGAGCCGCCAACATGGTCGTCGTACTCAGCAGTTCGCGCCGCAGCAGGACGACCAGACCGAACAGGGCGGCGATCAGCACTACCGCGCCGGCCGTCTCGATCACTGCCCAGTTGTACGACGACAGGGAAATACCCAGGTTTCCCTTGGTGGGCAGCAGCCCGTTGTCCAGCAGCACCTGCTGCTGGGCATGCGCCGAATACTGGCCGCGCATGAATTCCAGCGGGTCGCCGAAACTGACCCAGTTGTAGCTGAACCACCAGATGGCCGAGAGTGCCGGCACCGAGACGAAGCACGCTGCCCGGCTCGCCCCGCGCCGCAGGCCATGGCCCTTTCGCGCCTCGACCAGCAGCACGAAGACGGCGCCGGCGATCACCAGCGCCCACCCCTCGTACCTGGACATCATGGCCACCGTGGCTGGGAGCCCGGCGAAGACCGCCAGTTCGCCGCCACTGGGCGTGCGGGCCACCATGGCCCACCGGGCCAGGCCGGCAACACAGGCCAGGATGCCGGCGATCAGCACCGGTTCGGTGAGCGCCGTGGTGAAGGTGTAGAGCAGGCTCGGGTTGGCAAGCAGCGCTACCACAGCGGTCAGCCGGCCGGCGCGCCGAAGACCGATCCTGGCTGCGATCCGGTACAGCGCGGAGGCCGCAACGGCCAGGCATCCGATGTCGACAAGACAGGCCGACCAGCCCGAGGACCACAGCGGGGTGATCAGACTGAACGGGACGAGGAGCAAATGCGGCATCGGTAGCCACACGCTGCCCAGCTGGTCGAGCCCGGGAGTGGCCGAGTCGACGATGCGCCGGGCGATCGTCAGGTGGCTCTGGGCGTCGGAGTAGAAGAGGTTCGATCCGTTGCTGGTGGTCCAGATGCACGCCGCCAGGCCGACCAAGGCCGCCAGCAGCGCAAGGACGCCCGTCCCCGGGATCTGCCGGGCTGTCGGTGGGGCATCGAAGGAGCTCCACCACCGAGAGAGGGGTGAGCGACGGACAGCTGCTGGTGCCTCCATGGCGCCGGCGTCGGAGTCATCAGCGTCGGCAGGTGGCCGCTGCTGGACGAGGAGTCTCTTCGTCGTCGGGGCATCGGTGGTTGACATGCGGTCTTCCGATCATGGCGCGGCGTGGGCCCGTCGTGAAGCGCAGGCACGGGCCTCGCCCCGAAGTACCTCCACTTCATGCCGGCTGTCTGGACAGCTGTAGCAACACCGTTACGTCGTCGTGTCGGTAGCGTGATCATATGGGTGAATTCACCCAGATGTCAAACGGAAATCAGTCACTCTGAGTTACTTGAACCGCTTTTACCGGAAATTGCTGCCCATTTACTCAGCATGATCCCCGTTCGGGCCTAACCCCTGCAGGTGGGTCCTCACGGCGTTGTTCCTGCTGGTGTTTATCCCTCGGTCGGCGACGAGCCGCCTGACCGACCTCGCAAGCTGCATTCCCGGTTCCGTCGACCTCCGGACGTACACCAGCGAATCCGAGGCAGCCAGCCTCCGGAATACCCTGCGATGAGCGCTCCCAGCCAGGACGGATCGCGCATCATCGCCTGGTTCGCCGGCGGCGGCGGGTCGCTCGCGGCGCTGACGGTTGGACTGTCGTTGTGGTGGAACCGGGTTCGGCTGTCCCGGGCTGGACTATCCCTGGTGCAGTGCCCCGATGGCTTGGCCCGGGCTCAGTCCCCGTGCTCGTCGTAGTGGTCCTCGTGCTGGGCGTGCCGGTGGCCGTCGTGGACGTAATCGAAGTGGTCATCGTGCGACATCGCTTCGTGCCCGCAGTTCACGCCGTGGATGTGGTTCGCGTGTTCGTCGTCGTGATGCCGGTGGTCGTCCGTTTCGTTACTGGTCATGCTCCTGCTCCTCGCTCCGGGCCGGAGGGGTTCCGGCGGCCATTCGACTGTCCCGTTCCCCAGATGGATGGCAACTACCGCAAAAAGTCTTGACGTCAAGCAAAGTAGTGTCCGAGCGCCGCCAGCAGGCCCCGGCTGCCAGTTTCGCGGTTCGGGCCGTCGGCCCAGAATTGATCGAAGAAGACGCCGTGCTCGACATGGGTGAACCGGGTGCCCTCGTTGATCGTCTCGAATTCTAGCGACGCTATCGACGTCGACATGTGGGCTCCGTCGAGCCACATGTCGTACGTCGTGACGATGCGAACGTGCTCGACGATGTCGGTGTAGGTGGCCTCGTACCGCGAGATCGGGCCGTTGTGGAACTTCCCTTCGGCGACATCGCGTCCGCCGACGCGGAAGTCGAACGCCCACTCGCCCGGCTCGATGCTGTCGCCGGCCCCCCACCAGCCGAGCTTCTGGCTCTCCTTCGCGAACGCGTTCCAGACGCGCTCGCGCGGAACGGGGTAGTCGCGGGTGAGGGTGAACCCGGCGCGGGCCAGGCGGCGTTCGATCGTCATGAGTCCTTCCTATCGACTCAGCACAATGTGGATCTCGCCGCTCTCGGCCACTTCCGTCGTCACCCGGTGGGTGATTTCGACGCCGCGCAGGTCGTCCCACAGCCGATGGCCCCTGCCCAGGAAGATCGGGGCGACCATCAGGTGCAGGTCGTCGACCAGGCCGGAGCGCAGGAAGTTGCGGGCCGTGCGGTATCCACCGCCGACCCGCACGTCCAATCCGCCGGCCGCCTCGGTCGCCTCGGCGAGCACGTCCTCGATATCGCCGCTACGGAAGTGGAAGGTCGTTCCGCCCCGCATCGGGATCGACGGACGCGGTGCGGTGGAGGTGAGGACGTACACCGGGGTGCCGAACGGCGGCTCGTCCTCCCACCAGCCTTTCCAGGCCGCATCGTCTGGAAAGGCGTGGAGCCCGAACATCCCCGCGCCCATGACCTCCGAGCCGACGCCGTCGAAGAACGCGGCGGCGTACCGCTCGTCGACGCCGGCCGTGCCGGTGCCGCTGGTGTCGCCGAAGATCCGCTCCCGGAACGTGCGCGTCGCGGCGTAGGACGCCGTGAGCCGTCCCCAGTCGGCACCCATCGGATTGTCGGGAGTCGGGTCGGCCGGCGTGTAGCCGTCCAGCGAGGTGAACAGGTCCATGCGAACGCGGGTCATGTCAGGACTCCTTTGATGTGGTGCGAGTGAGGTGGATGCCGAGACGGTCGGCCTGGTGTTCGGCGGGGGTTCGCTGCCCGCCGAGCCACAGGTGCAGGACGTCGAGGGCGCCCGGTCGAAGCCTCACGGTGCGGACCCGCCCGTGCTTCTCCGACGTGACCACTCCGGCTTCCTCGAGCACGCTCAGGTGCTGCATCAGCGACGGCAACGCCATCGGGAACGGCGCGGCGAGTTCGGTCACGACGGCGGGGGACTTCGCCAACCGCTCCACGACGGCCCGCCGCGTGGGATCCGCGAGAGCACGGAGCACCGCGTCGAGCTCGTAGTAATACCTAGGCACATGCCTAACTATTGATGACGAGCAGGGGTTC
>CAXSEW010000333.1:0-5328 GCA_964236185.1 uncultured Nakamurella sp.
GCGTAGACAAATCCACGGCGCTTGGCCAGTGAGACGATGGCATCGATCTTGGCGTCGTTCTTCGCGGCGGCCACAGCGCAACTCCAGTGCATCGGGCCCGACGGACGGCGCCGCCGCCGGTCGAGCATGGTCCGCGAGCGGTGGTTTCCGACGCGGGATCTCCACGGATCCGGCAGGATCCGCACTACCGAGCCTAACGATCGGCGGCGGGTGCCCGGTACCACGCACACTGTCGCCCGCGGTTGCCGATCCCCGGTTGACCGGCTCAGCGACCGGGCGGTGTCACCGTCGGTTCGCTCGTCGTCACCTGACCGTCGTCGGCGGCCAGCAGCACCTCGTGCACCTCGCTGGTGTCGATCTCGGCGGTGGACAGCCAGGGCACCACCACCATTCGCATCGGCCACGGGGACAGGGACCGCCGGTACAGCGCTGCCGAACCGAACTCGGCCACCAGCACGAACCTTCCGGGTAGATCGGTCGACCGGGCGAAACGCAGGCGCAGACACTCGGGCGAGGCCGCCAGCATCGCCAGCGGCTCGGCCGCGTCAGGTGGGACGGCGAGATGCTCCGCAACCGTCGGGGCGCGGTCGTGGGCGACCGGCTCGTCGAGCCGGAAGTGAGCCACCAGCAGGAACAACGGCTCTCCCCTCGCAGGTCCGATTGCGGGCAGTGGTGCAGCGCGACCCGGGTCAGCTGGTCGACAGCTCGAGCTCGGACCCGCCGGCCGTCCGCCGGATCCGCAGTCTGCACGGTATCCGCTGGCGTAGCTCGTCGACATGGGACACCAGGCCGACGATGCGACCGCCGGCACGCAGCTCGTCCAGCGTGCCCATGACCATGTCCAGCGTCTCGGCGTCGAGGCTGCCGAATCCCTCGTCGATGAACATCGTGTCCAGCTGACGTCCGCCGGCTTCGGCCGCCACCGCGTCGGCGAGGCCGAGCGCCAGCGCGAGCGAGGCGAGGAATGACTCGCCGCCGGACGGCGTCTTGGCCGGCCGGACCAGCCCGGAGAACGAGTCGAGGATGTCCAGACCGAGACCGCCGGCCTTCGACTTGGATTCCCGGTCCTCCGAAGGGACGAAGGTGTAGCGGCCGCCGGACATCGCAGCCAGCCGGTGCCCGGCGGACTGGGCTACCTCGGCCAACTTCGCGGCCAGCACGTAGGTGCGGAGCGATATCGCCCGGGCATTCTGACCGCGGCCGTGGATCACGTCGGTCAGTGCGGCGAGCTCGGCATCGGCAGCCAACAGCGGCTCGAGCTCGCGCGCCGCCGATGACAGTCTGGCGGCGGCCGCGGCTGCCTGGTCCCGCCGGGCCACCGCGGCCGCTGCCATCAAGGCGGTCGTCCTGGCGGCCCGGTGGGCTTGCCCGGCGATGAGCTCTGCGGCGTGAACGTCCGGTGCGACCACGCCGTCGAGTCCGGCCACTTCGGCATCGGACAGCTGATCCTTGACGACGGTCTGCTCGTCCTCGGCCGACCGCAGCCGCGCCAGTAGGTCGGGCTGGTCGACCGATACCGCCGCCTCCGCCTCCGCCAGATCTCTGAACGATGACGACTCCAGGGCACGGACCAGCGCTGTCCTGGATTCGGACCCGGTCAGCTCGGCGACATCGAGGCGTTCGGTCGCCGCGGCGAGACTGTCCAGCGCGTCGGCCAGTCGAAGCAGATGCCCGCGCCGCGCCGCGATGTCGGGAAAGCCGCAGCAAGCTTCCTCCAGGTGCCCGGCGCGCTCCGCGACCGCGGCACTGAGACGCGAACAGTCGGCCACCACCGACTCGACCCGCGCGTGGAGCAGTTGGCGCTGCGACGCCAGGGCGGTGAGTCGGCTGGAGGAACGGAGCCACTGTTCCTGCGCCGGACCGAGGTCGGCTGCAGCGCGCAGGCGCTCATCACGCTCTTGGGTTGCCCATCGGTGGGCATCGGCGGCCTCGGCCACCGTCCGACCCATCGCCGCCTGCTCCGCCTGGGTCAGCGCGACTGCCGCTCCGTGTTCCTGTGCGGTCGCCTGCTCCCGCCGGACCCCCGCTGCGTGCTCGTGCTTCTCGGCGTCGGCGAGCTGCCGACCGGTCACCGACTCGCCGATCCGAGGCGCGGGATGCGGGTGGTCGACAGCGCCGCAGACGGCGCAGGCCTGTCCGGTCAGCAACGACCCCGCCAGTTCCGCCGCCATGCCGGCGATTCGTTGCTCGACCAGCCGCTGCCGTACATCGACGCAGCGCTGGTGCTCGTCCACCGCGGCGGCGAGACGGGAGGCGGCATCCGTTCTGGCGCTCTGCCGGTCCGTCACCGCGCGCGCGGCGTCGAGCACGACTTCAGCGTCCCGGGCGCGCCCGGTCAGCGCAGGAAGTTCGGCGGCCGCCGCCCGGGCGGCGTCGACCCGCCGCGCCAGCGCCTCTCCCACCGCGGGGAGGTCGATGAGTTCTGCTCCCAGATCGGTGATCTCGCGACGAAGCACCTTCAGCGAGCGTTCCGCGTCGCGCAGCGACGCCCGATCCGACTCCTGATCGCGGGCCGACAGCTGCAGGCCCGCGAGTGCGCCTGACTCGACCCGCGCCCTGGCACTGCCGGCGCGCAGGTCCACCGCGGTCTTGGGCACGTCGTCCTGCGGAGCCACCCACTGCTCGGCGACGAGGCGGAGTCCGTCTACCTCGCCATGCACTTCCGCCGCCTGGGCGCCCAGGCGCGCCGCCGCCCGGGCAGCCGCCACCACCGGAGCCGCTTCGGTGGCGGCAGCCACAGCACGCTGCCAGCCGGCGCGTTGTGCGGCAGTGCGCTCCAGTTCGCCCTGCCGAACGAGCAGCGCCCGCAACCGGTGCAACCGGCTGGCGATGGAGCGGCTCCAGGTCAGCAGCGCGTCCGCCGTCTCCGCGCTGCCGGCCGCCAGTTCCGCCGATTCTGCGGCAACGTCGGCATGGTCGGCGAGGCGGTCGCGGATGTCCGCCAGCCACCGCCCGGTGGTGACGTCGGTGCACATGGGAGCGCGGGCCGCCTCGGCGACCCGCGCCACCAGTTGATCGATGCGCTGCTTGCCCTCCCGTACCCGCACGCCGGAGTCCCGCCTGGCGGCGGAAAACCATTCCTCCACCGTGCCGAACCGTCCGGTATCGAACAGCCGCTCCAGCAACACTTCTCGTTCTGCCGTGTCGGACCGGAGGAAGCGGGCGAATTCCCCCTGCGGTAGCAGCACGACCTGGAAGAACTGGTCGGCAGACATGCCCAGCAGGTCGCGGACCGCATTGCCGACCTCCTCGGCGCGGGTCAGACCGTCACTGCGAAACCCGTCCGGCGGCGAGTCCAACCACCGCAGCACGACCTTGTGCTTCTCCTCGGTCCACCCCGCTCCTCTGGCTTTCGGCCGGAGGTAGGCAGGGCTGCGGACGATCTCCACGCGGTGACCGCCCAACGTCGCCACCAGCCGGACAAAGGTCCGGGTCGCCGGCTCGGCGCGGTCACAGCGCAGCCGCTTTGCCTCGTTCCGGGCCCCGGGCACCCGTCCGAACAAGGCGAATGCGATGGCGTCCAGCAAGGTCGTCTTACCAGCCCCGGTATCGCCGTGCAGCAGGAACAACCCGTCCGACCCCAGCAGGTCCAGGTCGACGGTGACCCGCTCGGGAAACGGCCCGAAAGCCGCCAGCTCCAGCAAATGGAGCCTCATCTGGCCACCTCCTGCAGTCGGTCGGCTGCCAGCGCATCGTCGAGCAACAGCTGTTCATCGGGCGATGCGGCGCTTCCGCGGCAGTCGAGCAGAAAACTCGCCAGGATGTCGGTGTCCGTCGGCGCGCCCGAGACGACCGGCGGCACGCCGTCGCCGACCTGCGCGGCGCCGGGATCCCAGGTCACGGTGAGGACGTGCGGGTACCGCTCGCGCAGCCGGCGCATCGGTTCGATCGGTCGGACGGGGTCGGTCAGCACCACTGCCAAATAGGGGTCCAGCTGCTCGAAGCTGCCCACCAGCACCTGCGCCAGGCTGCCGGTGAGGACTGCCAGCGGTCGCACGACCGGTAGCTGGAGCCAACGGTCGGTCAACGTGCCGCCCGGCCCGAGGTCGATCAGCCAGGCGCCCTTTCGATGGGCGGCCTCGGTGAACGAGTACGGCAACGGCGAGCCGGAGTAGCGCAACCGGGCATGCAGGCTCTGCGGGCCGTGCAGGTGGCCAAGAGCCACGTAGTCGATACCCGCGAACAGATCGGCGGTCACCGACTCCACGCCACCGGAGGCGATGCTCCGTTCCGACCCCCCGGCGACACCGCCGACCACGAAGGCATGAGCGGCGACCACCGAGCGGGTACCGGCCGGCTGGGTCGCCAGATCGGAGCGGACCCGGGCCATGGCGGCCGCCATCACCGCCTGGTGCCCCGGCCGGCCGGTGAGGCCCAGGGCGCTCTTGGCGATCTCCGGTTCCAGGTACGGCAACGCGTAGATCGCGACCGGCCCGTGGTCGTCGGCCAGCAGCACCGGGTCGGCCAGGCCCGCCAAGGAGGTGCGCAGGTGCAGGCCGCCGGCCGCCAGGAAATCGGCGAACGCGCCGAGCCGGGGCGCCGAATCGTGATTTCCGGACGACGCCACGATAACCGCCCCCGACCGACGGATGCGCTGCATACCGCGCGTCGCGACCTGCACCGCCTCCGCCGAAGGCACTGCCCGGTCGTAGATGTCGCCGGCGATGATCACCACGTCGACCTGGTGCTCGGCGACCAGATCGGCGAGGGCAGACAGCATGGACTCCTGGTCCTCCAACAGGTCGCGCCCGTGGAAGGTCCGGCCGATGTGCCAGTCCGAGGTATGTAACAACCGCATGGGCAAAACGCTAGGCGGGGGCACCGACAGTCCCCGGTTGCCGTGCCGTAGCCGGGCACCCGGGTCGCCGGTGACACGGCCGGCGCAACGCCCTACGGGGCTTTGACTTCGCTGATCCGATAGCCGGCGGTGGTGTGCACCAGCACCATCACCCGGGGGGAGGCCGCGCGCTCCGGCGTCCGGCCGACGACGGAGCCGGTGGCGCTGAGCACCTGGTAGGACGGCAGCGAGTCGCGCACCAGGATCGTTTCTGCTGCGCCCTGCACGGGGTGGACCGACTGCACCCGGTGTTCGGCTCCGGTTACCCGGAGCCCCTCCGCCACCAGGGTGCGAATCGTGCGGGCATCCGCCGATCGGGCGGGCGAGTTCTGCGTGTAGACGGCGTCCAGCAGTGCCGGGTTACGAGTGACCAGCGCCTTGGACCTGGCCCGATCCAACTCGCGCACGGTCGAGGTCCAGTCGGCGGTCCGGGCGGCCGTCCCCGCCGTCGCTGCGCTTGCCGGCGCCGACGCGGGGGCGCCAGCCGTCGG
>CAXSEW010000334.1:0-5312 GCA_964236185.1 uncultured Nakamurella sp.
AAGTGAAGTCCTCCTCCAATCGGTGCGAAATGAACAACACGGCCGCTCCCTGCGCACGCAATGTCTTCATCCCCTCGAACAGTCGGTCCACCTCGACCTGGGTGAGCGCGGCGGTCGGTTCGTCCATCACCAGTACCTTGGCGTCGAGCGACAGAGCCTTGGCGATCTCGACGATCTGCTGGTCTGCCACCGAGAGTCCTTTGGCCAGCCGTTCCGGGTCGAGGTCGACCCCCAGGCGTGAGAACACCTCGGTGGACGCCTTGTTCATCGCGGCGCGATCGATGCGACGACCGCCGCGGAGCGGCTGCCGGCCCATGAAGATGTTCTCGGCGACCGACAGATCGGGGAACAGCGTGGGCTCCTGGTAGATGATGGAAATGCCGGCGGCCTTGCTCGCGGCAGGTCCGTTGAAGGTGAGCGACTCACCGGAAACTGTCAGCTCGCCGCTGTCCTGGCGGTGGACGCCGGCGAGAATCTTGACCAGGGTGGATTTCCCGGCGCCGTTCTCACCCAGCAGCGCGTGCGCTTCGCCGGGGTACAGGGTCACGGACCCGTTCTCCAATGCCCGCACCGGGCCGAAACTTTTCGTCGCGCGCTCCAACACCAAGAGCGGCTCCGCTGGCGCCCGGTCAGTCACTCATCGTCTCCATCCTGTGACTAGCAGCATATTCTGAAACCTTTCACTGCCTGGGCCGGAACCTTAAACGCAGGTTGCAACCGCGTCAAGGGGCCGTTCCGAACTTGTTACCGAACTGCTCGGTCGGGACGGTGGCGCTCCTCGCCCGATCAACCGATGTCGCCGCGGGCGGCTGGAGTCGATGACCGCCTGCCGCCCGAGAAATCGCCGGGGCGGGTACGTTGAAGCGATTCACAGCGGGTCTCGTCCGCGGGAGGCGAACACATGACCGGTGAGGTCAGCGTCGTCGATGTCGCGAAGAAGGCCGGCGTATCACTGGGCACGGTGTCGAACGTGCTCAATCGTCCCGAGCGGGTGGCCCCGGCGACCAGGGGCCGGGTGCTGGCCGCCATCGAGGAACTCGGATTCATCCGCAACGAGGCTGCCCGGCAGTTGCGCGCCGGCCGTAGCCGGTCGATCGGGCTGGTTGTGCTGGACATCCGCAACCCGTTCTTCACCGACCTGGCCGCCGGTGTGGAGTCCAGTGCGGCCGATGCCGGCCTGTCGGTAGTGCTGTGCAACAGCGGCGATGACGTGACCCGGGAGGATCACTACCTGAGCCTGCTGCAGGAGCAGCGCGCGTCCGGTATCCTCATCACGCCGACGGCCAGATCCAGTAGCCCGCTGGAGGACATCCGCGGCCGGGGCATGCCGCTCGTGCTGGTCGACCGGAGCTCCCGGAGTGGGCAGTGCTCGGTATCGGTGGACGACTTCATCGGCGGACAACTCGCTGTGCGGCACCTGATCTCGCTAGGCCACCGGCGGATCAGCTTCGTCGGCGGCCCGGTGTCGACACCCCAGGTCGGCGACCGGCTCGATGGCGCCCGGCAGGCGGCGGTGGAGGGCGGGGTGAAGGTCACCGTGCTGGAGACCGGCGGGCTGACCTTCGGCGCCGGCCGCTCGATGGGCGAGCGCATCGCCACCATGGCGGCCCGCCGGCGGCCGACGGCCGTATTCTGTGCCAACGATCTGCTGGCCCTCGGCGTGCTCCAGGAGATGACCCGCCACCACCTGACGGTGCCCGAGGATCTGGCCATCGTCGGCTACGACGACATCGATTTCGCCGCGGCGGCGGCAGTTCCGCTGACCTCCGTTCGGCAACCGCGTGAGGACCTGGGCCGGGCCGCCGCCGACCTGCTGATCGAGGAAGTGGCCGCTGCCGGCTCGCACCGGCACCGCCAGGTGGTGTTCGAACCGGACCTGGTCATCCGCGAATCGACGCAGCCTGCCTGACGGTTGGATGGTCCTACAGTCGGTTCTGGCTACTGATGGAAGTGTCGACGAAACCAGACCGCCGCCGGACGAAAGCGAAACGCTTCCGTTAGGGCCGATGTTGTTGACCCTGCCCGGACAAGTCGATACGGTCGCTTTCGCTGGCTTTCCAGTCGGCGTCGACGCGCTACGCTGCCGGACGCTCGGTGGTCAGGACGGGAGGCGAGAGGCGTGCCGGCCATGGACGAGTTCGCCCGGGAGCACGCGATACTGACCGCGCTGGGCACCGACGGGCGCGTCGTGGTCAACGACCTGGCTCACGAATTCGGCGTATCCACCGTCACCGTTCGCAAAGACCTCGAGGGACTCGAACGCCGCTCGATGCTCCGGCGGGTGCGCGGCGGCGCTGTCGGCGTCGGCGCCAGCGACGAGGGAGCTTTCGAGATGCGCTTGCGCCACCTGCGAGATGTCAAGCAGCGCATCGCTCGCTCGGTGGCCCCGATGGTCAAGCACGGCGACGTCATCGCGCTCGATTCGTCGACTACCTGCTATTACCTGGCGCAGGAACTGCTCGAGCGTCGGGATCTGGTGGTGGTGACCAATGCGCTGCGATTGGCCGCCCTGCTGATGGAACGATCGAGCGCGATGGTGCTGATGCCCGGCGGTGTGCTGCGTCGCGCGGCAGGTTCGCTGGTCGGGCCCATCGGCGACGTGCTGACCGGTCGCGGCCGGATCGCCAAGGGCTTCTTCGGAACCGTCGCGCTCTCCACGGTGCATGGACTGCTGGACATCTCGGCCGAAGAGGCGCAGACGAAGCAGTTCCTGGTACAGGCGTGCGACGCCGTCTACGGGGTCTTCGATTCCACCAAGGTCACCGGGTTCGGACTGCACTCGTTCGCGTCCGTGGCGCAGATCGATGCGCTGTTCACCGACGACGGGATCGACGAATCTGTCGTCGCCGAATGGGCAGCGCACGACGTCAAGGTGCACCTGACGGCCGTCGGGCACGTCTCCGGCCGCGTCGCAGGCGCCCGATGACTTCGAAAACTGTTGCGGCGGTTGATTTGGGCGCCGAGAGTGGCCGGGTGGTCGCGGTGTCGTTCGACGGCACGACCCTGTCCATGAACGTGGCCCACCGATTCGCCAATGCTCCCAGCGCGGTCGCCGGCACGCTGCATTGGAACGTCGGCGAGCTGTGGTCGAACATCCGAACCGGCTTGGGAGTGCTGGCCGGCGGCGCTGCACCGGTGGCCAGCGTCGGGGTGGACACCTGGGGCGTCGACTATGGACTGTTCGACGCTGCCGGCAACCTGCTGGACGCTCCCATCTGCTACCGCGACAGTCGTAACGCGGTCTCCTTCACCGACGCCATCAGTCGCCTCGGCCGCGAGAAGATCTACCGTGCAACAGGAGTGCAGGTGCTGGCCATCAACACCCTCTTCGGGCTGATGGCCGACGTCCGCGACCACCCGGACCGGCTCGACCGGGCCGCCAGGCTGCTGATGATGCCGGATGTGTTCCACCATCTCCTGTCCGGCTCGATGGTGTCCGAATACACCGCGGTGTCGACGACCGGCGCGTACGACATGGCGGCCGACCGGTGGGCGGACGAACTGCTGGCCGAACTCGGTGTGCCGACGCACATGTTGCCCGAGGTGGTGCGTCCGGGAACCGATGTCGGTGCGTTGCTGCCCGGGCTGACCACCGGCGCCCTGGCCGGTGCGCGCGTCATCGTCCCGCCCGGGCATGACACCGCGAGCGCCGTGGTCGGGGTCCCACTGGCCGATCCCGGTGGGCTGTACATCTCCTCCGGAACCTGGTCGCTGGTCGGCGTGGAGAGTGCGCGCCCGGTCGTCACCGCGGCGTCCCAGCGAGCCAACCTCACCAACGAGGGTGGTTACGCCGACACGATCCGGTTGCTGCGCAACGTGATGGGCCTGTGGATTCTGCAGGAGTGCCGACGTCAGTGGGCTGCTGAGGGCACCGCCCACGACTACGCCGCACTCGCCGATCTGGCCGCCACCGCGCCCGGTCTGGTCAGCATCATCAATCCGGACGACCCGGGTTTCCTGGCTCCGGGCGACATGCCGGGCCGGATCCGCCGGTATTGCGCTGAGCACGGGCTGCCGGTGCCGCAGACCGTCGCCGCGGTGGTGCGGTGCGTGGTGGATTCGCTGGCGTTGAGCTACCGCGCCGTGGTGGACCACCTGACCGATGTCACCGGACAGCGGCCACCGTCGATCAACATCGTCGGCGGCGGAGCGGACAACGTCCTGCTGTCGCAGCTCACCGCCGACGCCACCGGACTACCGGTGCGCTGCGGGCCGACCGAGGGGACGGCATTGGGTAACGGTGCGGTCCAACTGGCGGCGCTGGGGGAGTTCGACGGGCTCGCCGACATCCGGCGGGCGATTGCCCAGAGCACCGTCATCCGCACCTACCAACCCCGCGGCGACGGCCGATGGCCGGCGGCCCAACAACTGTTCCGCGAGCTGGTCGCTCGTGACGAGGCCGAGACGATGGAGAGGGCGAGCACCTGATGACGGCAACATTCGCACCGGAACTGGTCAGCGACGAGCTGGTCGAGCTGACCCGGTCGCTGGGACGCCCGGAACGTGACCTGGTGATCCTTGCGGAGGGCAACACCTCCGAGCTGCTGGACGACGGCCGGTTGGTGGTCAAGGCCTCGGGTTCGAACATGGCCTCGGCCACCAGGACGGACTTCGTCACCGTCGACATCGAGCCGCTGGCGGAGTTGCTGCAGCCCGGCACCACGCAGGCTGCGGTGACCGAGGCGCTGGACGCGGGGATGGTGGACGGCCGGCGTCGTCGCGGGTCGATCGAGGCGTTGGTGCACGTCGCCGTGCAGGCGGTGGCGCCGGTGCGGTTCATCGGGCACACCCATCCCACGGCGGTGCTGGGACTGATGGCCTCGGTGCACGCTGCCGACGCCTATCAGCACTGGGTGTACTCCGACGAGGCGGTCGTCGTCGGCCGTCCGCTGTATGTCCCCTACGCCACACCGGGTGTCGATCTAGGACTGTTGTTCGTCACCGAGCTCCGGAAGTACGTCGATACCGCCGGCGACCTCCCGCAGCTGGTTCTGCTCGGCAACCACGGCATCGTCGCGATCGCACCGACAACGGCCGGCGTCGACGGCATCTCCGCCATGGCGGTCAAGGGCGCGCAGGTCCGCACCGCCGCCTACGCAGCCGGCGGCGTGGTACCGATCCCGGACGGGTCGGTCTCCAAGTTCTTCGCCCGGGAGGACATCGCCGAGCGCCGCGGCAAGTTGGCGCACGGACAGTTCTGATCGCCTGATCCAGACCCAACGCCCTCTGCATCCGCCGATGACTTCTGCCTCCCATCCCGAAGGAGTACCGATGAGCCAGCCTGTTCCGTCCGGCGTCGCCGAACTGCTCGA
>CAXSEW010000335.1:0-5295 GCA_964236185.1 uncultured Nakamurella sp.
CGCCGCTGTGCTACCCATTTCCGAGATGAGGGCCAGTTGGGCCTCCTCCGCTGCATGGCGCAGTTCCTCCAGGAAAGCCACCGCCTGCAACGGTGAATCGTTGATCGTGCGGCGCAGCTCGGTGCGGTGACGTAACCGGAACTCCTGCTCCTGCAACTGGTGACTATCAGCGCTTCGCCGATCGCCTACACGACGGGCCAGGCCGACAACACTGGACAGTAGTTCGTCATAGGGGTTCATGATCCGAGTGTCTGCCCGGACACCCGAGGTTGTCAAGGACGACTCGTCTGGTGCGTTCAGGCTTCCCGACGGGTGTCCGATGGGGATCTGGAGCCCCTGGTCAGAGGTCTCGGCGGCGCAGTACCCCGTCGCCATGCTGACCGCGCAGTGGACCACCGTTCGGCGGCTCATCGGGACCGCCGTCGTCGGGAACTCCACCGGGCCAGATCCCGCTGCGGCAATTCGTATCGCCACGGCTTTCGACCAATTGGACCAGCAACTGGTCAAGCTGACGGATCACGAACAAGCCGAAGCCGAAGCGGCCGCGGCCGCGGCGACGGTAGCCAGCATTCGCTGGCTCTGGGCCATCGGCGCCGGCGCGGTGATCGCCGTGGTGAGCAGCATGCTGTGGGGCTGGCTCGGTGGCCGGCGCATCCGCACCGCCCTCGAACCCGCGCAGGATCAGGTGACGTTCGCCGACACGATGCAGATGGCCGGCAACGAGGAGGAGGCGCACTCCATTCTCAAACATCACCTGGAGCGCGGCGCCGGTACGGGCACGGTCACGGTACTCAACCGCAACAACAGCGCCGACCGGCTCGAGGCGGTGACGGCGGTACCCGCCGACTCGGTGCTGCTCCGGACGTTGGCGCATGCCGAACCCAACTCCTGCCTGGCGGTGCGGTCGGGCCGCCGGCACATCGATGACGGCGTCCATGAACCACTACTGGGGTGCCCGGTGTGCAGCCCGTGCGCCCTCCGCTCCGCCTGTTATCCGCTGACCGTGGGCGGCGCGGTGATCGGTTCGGTGCTGGTCAGCGGTCCGCGAGCACTGCAGGGCACCAACCGGCAACGCGCCCGGGAGTCGGTGGGACAGGCCGCGCCGGTGCTGGCCAACCTGCGTAACCTCGGCATTGCCGAGGCCCGCGCCTCCACCGACGCGCTGACCGCCCTGCCCAACAAGCGAACCGTCGGGGACACGCTGCGCCGGATGCTGGCGCAGGCATCCCGCAACCTGAGCCCGCTGTGCCTGCTCACCCTGGATCTGGACCACTTCAAGCAGGTCAACGACCGCTTCGGGCACCCGGTCGGAGATCAGGCGCTGGCCGGGGTGGGCGCGGCGCTCCGGTCCGTCCTGCGCACCGGCGACTTCGCTGGTCGCAACGGCGGCGAGGAGTTCTCGGTCATGCTGCCGGACACCGACCTGGCCGGTGCCATGGTGACCGCCGAGAAGATCCGCAGCACCGTGGAGGCCATCGCCCTGCCCGGCATTCCGCTGGTGATGACGGTCAGCATCGGGATCGCCGCCTACCCCGAGCATGCCTTGACGACTGAACGGCTGGAGCGGCTGGCCGACTCAGCGCTGTACGTCGCCAAGCGCTCCGGCCGTAACCGGGTCGAGGTGGCCACCACCGCGATCGAAGCGACGGTGCCGGCCGATGCGGCAGATGCGGCAGATGCGGCAGATGCCGACACGGTCAACCGATGATCACCCGGTCCGACCCGCCGCGGCCGAAGGTCTCCGGCGCGTAGACCTGTTCGGCCCGGGTCGGCGGTACGACGAAGGTGCCGTCGGTGGTGGCCGCAGCGAAGTAGCTGTACTGGTAGACGCCGCCCGGCAGCTCGGTGGCGAAGGCCTCGGCGCGATCGGCGCGGAGGTTTTGGTGGTCGTACCACGTCGAGTACCAGCTCGCCGATGCCGAGACACCGGCTTTCTGGGCGGCTTTCGGATCGAGATCCTTCGGCGTGGTGGCCAGGACCGGGTTCAGGATCTGCAGCCCGGCGGGCAGCGGATCGATCAGGGCGACGTGCGTCTGGGCGCTGCGGGACACCATCGACAGCAGCACCTTGACTCGGGCACCGGCCTTGACGTGCCAGGTGCCGGCGGCGTCGCGCGTCACGTCAGCGGGATCGTCGGCTCCCTGGTAGGTCCGGGTGACGACGAATCCGCGGTCCAGTGGCGCCAGCTTCAGATCGGTGGGCGCCGTCTGCAGCCCGAGACGGTAGTACAGCCGGCCGGTGCCGTCGTTCCGCAGGGTCACGTCACTGTCCTTGGCCGCGAGCAGTTTGGCGGTCGGGATGGCTACCGTCGCCCGATCGGTGGGGTGGCCGGAGAAGGTGTGCTGACCGGCGAACTTCTCGCCCAGCCAGACGCCGGCGACGAAGTCGGCCGAGGCCGACTCGAACGCGTCGTAGTAGTGCCGCAGTGCCAACAGGATGAAGGCGTTCTCCTGCACGTTCTGCCAGCGCCCACTTCTCTGCGCGGCCATCAACCCGGAGACGATCTTGGGGATCAGGTCGCTCTTCGGGTCGACCGTGATGAGCGCGTCCAGGATCAGCCCGTCGGTGCGCCGATCGGACTGCAGTGTCGTCCATGCGTCGTCGGCGACCTGGTTGGTGAAGGTGACGGATCCGGCGTCGTCGACGGTGGCGTTGCCGATGATGCGTTCCAAGGTGGCGCGGGCGGCGCCGTCGGTCACCACGGGCAGCAGCCAGGCGACCGCGTCCAACGGCAGATTCGCGCCCCGTTCAGTGACAAGTGCTTGCGCTGCAACGGTGTCGCGCTGACCGCCCTGCATGCGGACCAGCAGCGCGTAGGCGCGCAAGCTGTCCCGGGCGGCTTGGCTGGCATCGGCCGGGATGTGGGCATCGATGTTGCCGAGGAATTGCAGAGCCTTGCTCTCGGCGCCCTTCGGCACGGCGAATCCGTTGTGTCCGGCTACCAGCAGTGCCTGCGTCGCCTGGATGGAGTTGAACGGATCTGACCTGTCGCCCCTGCGCCAGTACGGGAATCCGCCGTCGGTGTTCTGCAGGGCGGCCAGTTTGACGACATCGGCGGCCACCGAGGACTTCAGGCTCTCGGTGGACGGAAGCCCCGGCACGGCAAAGGACTTCAGCACGTCTGCCAGCGATCCGATGGCGATGATCTGGCCGGCCAGGCCGTCCGAGCTGTCGTAGTCGTAATCGGCCAGGTAGCCCACCGCGTCCGTCAGCTGTTGCAGCGCAGTCGATGACGTACTGATCTGCAGGCCGCCGAACTGGCTGACGACGCCCTTCGGCGCGGTCACCGGCTGCCGCAGCGTGCTGCCGCCGGCGATCACCCCGTAGGAGGCGAACGTCTCGGTGGTTGCCGGCGTGTACACCGGCAGCTCCATGGTGGCCGAGTCGGCGGCGACGCCACTGACCGCCGCGATACGGAACTTCGCGGTACCGGCCTGGTTCGCCGACACCGGGAAGTGCACCTCGACGCGGCCGTGTGCGGGCACGGTCACCCGCTGACCCGCCGGGCCGTCGAGCTTCAGGTTGGCCGCCTGGATCACCACATCGGTGGTCAGCGGAGCGGCGGTCTGATTCTGCACGAGCACCGGAAGCTGCAGCTGGTCACCGAAGTTCAGGAACTTCGGAGCCGAGGGCCGGACGGTCAGCGGCAGGGCGGCGGTGATGGTCGCTTCCGTCGAACCGAACTGCTGGGCGCCGGCCACCGCGACCAGCAGCACCCGGTAGCGGGTCAGGCTGTCCGGCAACGACACCGCGATGGTGGCACGGCCCTGGGCATCGGTGGTGGCGGACGGAACGAACAATGCCAGCGGGGCGAAGTTCGTCCGCTCCGCAATGGCTGCGCCGGTGGATACCCGACCCCCCGCCGGACGGGCGGCGGTGTCGGTTGACGAACCGGACGCTGCGTAGCCGGCGCCGCCGGCGGCCGACGGTGCTGCGGCGGACGCTGGAGCACCGGACATGGCTCCCGACGACGCCGCCGCAGACGTGACTGTGGTGGACTTGGATTGCGGGGGCGGATCGCTCAGCATCACGGTCGACCGGCTGTAGGACGTCTGCAGGATGGGATTCAGGTCCGGATAGAACGCCTGCATCGGGTCGGGCAGCGTGTAGCCGCCCACGGCCAGCACTGCCTCGTCGGCCACCACCAGCTCGAACTCGCTGTCCCGCACCGGAAGTCCACCCTGGTCGGTCACCGTCACGTCGACCGCGGTGGACCCGCCGGGCACGACGGTCACGGACCGCGGCACCGCGGTGACCTTCAACGTCCGGGCCCGGGTGGAGACGGTCAGGTTGATGGCGCCGGTGGCGTAGGCGGGTCGCGGCGTCCCGGCACCGTCGGGATCGGTCGCCGACCGCGGCGCGGTACCGACGACCTCGATGGACACTGTCACGCCAGGTATCTCGGCCTGGGTGATCGGCACATCGACCACCGCGGCCCCGTTCGCGACGGCGAACCGGGTGGTGGAGACGATGCCGTTGTGCTGCACGGTGATCAACCCGCTCCCCGACCGGATCGGGGACTGCACCAGCAGTTTCGCCGACTCACCCGGCTGGTACTCCTTTTTGTCCGGCACCAGGGTCAGCTGCTGGAGCGCCACTGTCGAATCGACCGAGCTGTCGACGCCGGCGACCCAACGGGTCAGCTGCGACCGACTGGTCCGGCCCTGGTCGTCGGTGATGGTGCCGAGAATCTGGTAGGTCCCTCCAGCGGTGGGCCGGAACGTGCAAGACACCGGTCCCGTGCCGGAAGCAACCTGGCACGACTGCGGGTCGGACAACGTGTCGCTCGATACCCCGTTCTGCCAGGAGGTGGTCACCTTGGCGGCCTGCATCTTGATGTTCCGACCGACCACTGCCTTGCCGTCGACATCGGTGGCGATGCCCTGCACCACCAGGGGTTTGCCTTGTGCCACGAAGGTATCGGCGCTGGAGAGCCCGACGTAGTAGTCGGCCGGATGGACCAGAAAGTCCGCGGTGCCGGCGATCGCCTGCTTGTTGACATCGGTGACGGTGGCCTGGGCGGTCAGCGTGACCGGCAAGCCGGCGAACTTGGGGCCCAGGTTGCCGACCTTGACCTGCAGGTAGTTGCTGCCGTTCGCATCCGTGGTGCCGGAGAATGTGTCGACCTTCGCCGAGTCGTTCCCCGGGTCGCAGCAGTCGCCCGTCATCGGTCCGTCGGTGGCCATTCCGAAGCCCGCCCGGTCGTCCTGCCACCACGGCGTCCACAGCCCGAAGGTGAACTGGCCCCATCCCGGCGGCGCGTAGGTCGCGATTGCCGTCTTCACCTGCCAGGCC
>CAXSEW010000336.1:0-5269 GCA_964236185.1 uncultured Nakamurella sp.
TGCATCGGGGATTCATCTGGAACCACCGACACCAGGATGGTGCACCAGTGAGCGATGAGCGCTTGCGCGAAGAGCCATTGAGCATGAGTGAGCGTCGCAGCGAGGTACGAGCGAGGAGCGGAGCGAATGAGCGATGAGCGCTTGCGCGAAGAGCCATTGAACATGAGTGAGCATCGCAGCGAGGCACGAGCGAGGAGCGGAGCGAATGAGCGATGAGCGCTTGCGCGAAGAGCCATCGAACATGAGTGAGCATCGCAGCGAAGCTGGAGCGATCGAAGAGCCGTTGCTCGAAGAGCCGGAGCTGCTCCTGGACCTGGTCAGCGTCGAGGAGATCGAGGCGGCGGCAGAGCTGCTGCAGGGCGTCATCCGGTACACGCCGATGGAGTCGTCGCGCCCGCTGAACCTGATGGTCGGCGGTCCGGTGTTCCTCAAGTGCGAGAACCTGCAGCGCACCGGCTCTTTCAAGATCCGCGGCGCGTACACGCGGATCGCCCGGCTGACCGATGCGGAGCGGTCCAACGGCGTGGTGGCGGCCAGCGCCGGCAACCATGCGCAGGGGGTGGCATTGGCGGCGGCGCTGCTGCACTGCGACGCGACGGTGTTCATGCCGGTCGGGGCGTCCATCGCGAAGCTCACCGCCACCAAGGCCTACGGCGCCACCGTGCACCTGCACGGCGAGAACCTGGACGAGGCGCTGATCGAGGCCCGCGCGTTCGCGGCCCGCACCGGCGCGGTGCTGGTGCACCCGTTCGACCATCCAGACATCCTGCGAGGTCAGGGCACCGTCGGCCTGGAGATCCTCGAGCAGGTGCCCGATGTCGCGACCATCGTGGTGTCGGCCGGCGGTGGCGGGCTGATCAGCGGCATCGCCGCCGCGGTGCGACCCGGCAGACCGGACGTGAAGATCATCGGCGTGCAAGCCGAGCAGGCCGCGGCCTGGCCGAACTCACTGGCGGCGGGCAAGCCGGTCCGGTTGATGCAGATGTCCACCCTCGCCGACGGCATCGCCGTCGGTGAGCCCACCGAGTTGACGTACTCGCACGTCAGCGGACTGGTCGACGACATCGTCACGGTCTCCGAGGACCAGCTCTCCCGCGCCATGCTGCTCTGCCTGGAACGGGCCAAACTGGTGGTCGAGCCGGCCGGAGCGGCGGCGATCGCGGCGATCATGGCGGCGCCCGAGCTCTTCGTCCCGCCGGTGGTGGCGGTGCTGTCCGGCGGGAACATCGATCCGCTGGTGCTGCTGCACGTCACCCAGCACGGCCTGGTCGCCGCCGGGCGTTTCCTGTCGCTGCGCATCGAGATCTCCGACCGCCCCGGCTCGCTGGCCAAGCTGTTGGCGCTGGTCGGCGAGCTGGGCGCCTCGGTGGTCGACGTGGAGCAGTCCCGGCTCGGCAACACGCTGGCGCTCGGTGACGTCGAGGTCGACCTGCGGCTGGAGTGCCGTGGACCGGAGCATCGCGACGAATTGCTGGAACGGCTGGCCGCGCAGCAGATTCGGGTCTTGGACTACCGCTGAGGCGCGGACCGTCCGGGAACTGACTGACGCGCAGGCGCGGACTCGTCCGGGAACGGAAGACCGCAAGGCCGCTGGCGGTCCCGGAAATGCCGACGGCCGCCCCGTGCAACGAGAGCGGCCGGCGGTCGGACAGGATCAGCCGGCGAACGGCTTTGCGTCGACGATGGTGACCTTCTGCGTCTTGCCGTTGGGCAGGCTGTACTCGCGGGATTCGCCCTTGGTGCCGCCGCGAATGGCAGCGCCGAGCGGTGACTGCGGGGAATAGACCTGCAGCGAGCCGTGAGCACCTTCTTCGCGGGAGCCGAGCAGGAAGGTTTCCTTATCGCTGTCGTCCCCGTCGTAGGCGACGGTGACGACCATGCCCGGCTCGACCACGCCGTCGTCGGCCGGTCGCACGCCGACCTGCGCTTCGCGCAGCAGCTCCTGCAGGCGGCGGATGCGATCTTCCTGCTTCGCCTGCTCGTCGCGGGCCGCGTGGTATCCGCCGTTCTCCTTGAGGTCGCCCTCTTCGCGGCGCGCGTTGATCTCGGCGGCGATGACCGGACGCTGCAGTACCAATTCGTCCAGCTCGTGCTTGAGGCGGTCGTGGGCCTCCTGGGTCAGCCAAGTCGCGACTGTTCCGGTCATGGCAACTCCTTGCTCACTAATAGAAAATACCGGGCGTGATGATGGTGGAACTGAGCGTGCAATGGACCTGCGACTCCAGCGAGAAATGCTGTCAGCCTTGTCGGCCGGCATGGCGCAGGGACGCGTCGTCAGCGAGGCGTGATGTCGCCCGATCGACACCGTGCGCAACCCCATCAGACGCGGAAAGCACAAGAAAAGCCTTCCGAAATACGTCACGGCCCCCGTAGGGGCCGTTGCTGTGGGGGCAAGTTTAACACGCACCTGCGTGCGGACCGCTGACCTCGACGCCGCGGACCCCGGCTGCGCGGTGCCCGGCACGGGGGTCGGGCCGTTCCGACCGCCGCGGAATCACCCGGTCGCCGACTTGCCCGCGCAGCGGTCCGGACGGTGTGCCGACGCTTCGATTGTGGCCCAACAGCCGCGGCACGGTGCTGAGATGCCGGTCCGCCGGGGGGACAATGAAGGCAGGAGTCGCTGGTGCGGCTCGCTGAGAAGAACAGGGGTCATTGGTGAGTGAAGGTTTGTTGGACACGGTGGACACGGTCACGACCGGGCCGCTGCCCAGTGAGGAGCTGGCCATCGCCGCTTCCCGGCGGGCGGCGGATGCCGCAGCCGCGCCGCTCCGGCTGCTGGCGGTGCACGCCCACCCCGACGACGAGTCGAGCAAGGGCGCTGCCAGCCTGGCCAAGTACTCGCACGACGGTGTCGGCGTCATGGTGGTGTCCTGCACCGGTGGCGAGCGGGGCGACATCCTCAACCCGGCGTTCACCGACGCCGAGATCGACATCCCGGCGCTGCGGATCACCGAGATGGCCCGCGCCGCGGAGATCCTGGGAGTCGCGCACACCTGGCTGGGTTTCGAGGACTCCGGGTACCACGAGGGCGCACCCGAGACGTGGGCACTGCCGGAGGGGAGCTTCGGCGACCTGGACGTGCAGCTGGAGACCGAGGCGTTGGTCCGGGTGGTCCGGGAGTTCCGGCCGCAGGTGATGACCACCTACGACGAGAACGGTGGGTACCCGCACCCGGACCACATCCGCTGCCACGTGATCTCGATGGCTGCATTCGAGGCCGCCGGTGATCCGGACGCGTTTCCCGGAACCGGCGAGCCCTGGCAGCCGCTGAAGCTCTACTACAACGTCGGATTCTCCCGGCAGCGGATGACGGCGATCAACGAGGCGGTGCGGGAACGCACCGGTGAGGGGCCGTTCGACGACTGGATCAAGCGGTTCCAGGACAATCCGCGGCCGGACCCCGGTCAGCGGATCACCACCCGCATCCCGGCGGCCGACTTCTTCGACAAGCGCGACCAGGCGCTGATGGCGCACGCCACGCAGATCGACCCGAACTCCCACTGGTTCGCCGTGCCGCACGACATCGAGGCGTCGGTGTGGGATACGGAGGACTATGAACTGGCGAGGTCGTTGGTCGACACGGAGCTGCCCGAATCGGACCTCTTCGCCGGTATCCGGGAGCGGGTGGAGTCATGAATGTCGGAGCGCCCACGTCGGTGCAGGTCTTCTTGGCCGACGGCGGGAACAGTCCTGCCGATGTCGACCCGACCACCGGGCACGGCCCGGAGTGGGGGAAGGCCGCCCCGATCGGGCTGCTGATCGTCGTGCTGCTGTGCGTGGCGGTCTACTTCCTGGTGAAGTCGATGAACCGCAACCTCAAGAAGGTGCCCGAGTCGTTCGATCCGGCGGCGTTCGATCCGGCGGCGAAGGTGGCCGTGAGTGCCGGCGGAATGGAGTCGACCTCCGGCGCCGACTCTGGTGCTGCGTCCGCCGTCAGCGACGACCCGGGCGTTGTACCGGCCCCGCCTGCCGGCTCGGACGCTGCCCATGGTGGCGGTCGGACGGCCGAGTAGTCCTGGTCGGGCGGGGCCTGCGCTCTGCTTCACCCATTCCAGCGCTGACCACGTCGTCGCCCCGCGCTCATCAACGTCGCCCCGCGCTCATCAACGTCGCCCCGCGCTCACCAACGTCGCCGGAATGTGACAGGTGGGGCAGAAGTAGTCACGTTGATGAGCGCGGAGCTCCGGCTTTCCGCGCTGGCTCGGCCGGAGCTGCGCCCAGTCGTCCATCGCTTCCTCGAGGCCCACCTCGCAGCTGCTGGGGTGGGTCTTCCTCGTCTTCCGCCGAAGCAGGGAACAAACCGCTCGCGCTTGCGTTACTACAGCTGTAACGTTGTAATCATTGCAACTACGAGCGAGAGCGAGAGCAATCATGAGAGACCAATTCCATCCAGGACATCCCTTCGGCCGCCCGGGAGCACCCGGGTTCGGTGCAGAACCGACCGACGACGAAGGCCCCCGCGGACGCGGCGGCAAAGGCGGACGGGGCCCGCGCGGGGGACCCGGGTTCGGCCCCGGCTTCGGGCCCGGATTCGGAGGCCGCCCATTCGGGCCACGAGGCCGCGGCGGTCGCGGTGGAGGCCCCGAGACCCCGGACGCATCTGATGCGGCCGGCTGGTTCACCGGCCGGCTACCCAGTGACTGGTTCGTCGGGGCGCCGACCGTGACGGTCGACCGCGACGAGATCCTGATCGTCGGCGAGCTGCCCGCGCTGGAGACGAGCACCGCGGCAGGCGCCCAGGTCACCACCGACAAGCAGGATGCGGCGTCGGTCGCGGCGGCCGAAGCCGGCCGGATCAGCCGCTTCCGGGAGGACACCCGCGAAGCCCGGGTGGAAATCGCCCGCCAGGGCCAGTTCCGCTACGGCCGCGAGATCTCCTGGGGAGCCCGGCTCGGCGGCAGCGAAGAGCTGTTCACCACGGCGTCCGTGCCGGTGATGACCCGGCTCCGGCAGCCGGAGCGGCAGATCCTCGACACACTGGTCGACTCGGGTGTCGCCCGTTCCCGATCGGACGCCCTGGTCTGGGCCGTTCGGCTGGTCGGCGAGCATGCGCAGGAGTGGCTGGGCGATCTGCGCTCGGCCATGGAAGAAGTGAACCGGCTCCGTGGCGAAGGTCCCGGCCTCGGCTGATCCAACTCGAACCAGAGCCAGAACGAACACAGCAGCCACCTGTCGGTCACCCGGCAGGTCGCTGCTGTGTTTGCGGTATATACCGGACCCCGCCGCCTGCAGCAACCCGAACTCAGACCCGGAACAGCACCAGCAGGAT
>CAXSEW010000337.1:0-5263 GCA_964236185.1 uncultured Nakamurella sp.
AGATCAACTAGATCGATTCACGATCAACTGCCAAGGCGGTCGGTGGATCCGGGCTTAGATCCATCTCATGTTCGGCCCAGTCGGCCGCCGCCTGGTATTCCTGCTCGCTTCTCATGATGCTCCTCCATCAACCTCAGGTGCTTCGGGCGGGCTTGCATTGCGTGGAAGATGTGCACACCGCGGGGCGCCAGTATCTCAACCATCACTTCCAGCAACGGCCCGCCAAGCTGACGAGATGGACCGATGAACAGGTCGCGCTGCACACCACCGGGCCCCATTAGGCTTCGTCAAATTGAGCGCGGTGGAAGTAGGCGTTCATGATGGCGTGCAACGCATCTTCCCTCGGCACACCGTGTTTGTCGGCACTGTCTACCCAGGTGATTGCCGTCATCCCAGTGTATTACACAAATACTCAAGGGTGCAGACGCCGGTTCATCGTCTTCGACCTCAAGGCGGTCGCCGCTGAGCCGGAACACCCGGTCGCCGCTTGCCGCGGTCGGTTTCCGTAAAGGGTTCTGATGTTCCGGGCCTACCCTGCGGTCGACCGGTCGGAGCGAGCGGGGCCTGCGCGTTTAGGGGCGCGCCGCTGCCTGCTCGCAGCACATACAACCCGGGTACCGTGGCGAGCAGCGCGTTGATGGTGGCTTGCCCCCCAGGCCCGTCGCGCGTAAGCCAGCCGCTCGCCCCCATTGAGCGGCTGGCGCCTGCCCGCGAAACGCCAGCCCGATCGGTGACGGCTGAGTCGAGCCACGCGGCGACACCCTCGGGTTCAAGGGCTGGGCGAGGTGCATGCTGTCAATCACGACGAGCGCTCAGGGAACGACCTCCGCCACGTGTCGATCGCCGGGTCGGCAGCTGGCGCGGGTCTGAACACAAGTGTCTGAGGCCTCACCGCATTGCGCGGGCCGGGGCTGTCAGGCCTGCGATTCGGGGGTGTCGTCGGCGGCGAGTTCTGCTTCGAGTTGTTCGATGCTGGGTAGGTCGCTGGTGAGTTCTTCGGGTAGTGACGTGGTGATGGCGGTGGTCCATTCGGCGACGCCGATGGGGGAGTTGTACCCGCGCAGCGCGTATTCAGCGACGACGTTGTTCTTCGATTTGCACAGCAGCAGACCGATAGTCGGTTTGTCGTCCGGGTGGGCAAGGATGTCGTCGACGGCTGCCATGTACATGCCCAATTGCCCCAGATAGCCCGGCTCGAAATCGGTGACCTTCAACTCGATGACAATGTAGGCCCGGAGCCGCAAATGGTAGAAAAGTAAGTCGCAGTAGAAGTCCTGGTCATCGACTTCCAACCGGACCTGGCGGCCGACGTAGGCGAAGCCCTGACCGAGCTCGAGTAGGAGACTGGAGACGTGGTCGATCAGCGCCTGCTCGAGGTCTCGTTCGTGCCGCAGGTCCGCGTTGCCGACGAAGTCGAATAGGTAAGGGTCGCGGGTGGCCTGCTGTGCGAGGTCGGAGTCCGCGGGGGAGATGGTCGCGGCGAAGTTGGTGATCGCCTTCCCGGACCGGTCGATCAGCCGGGCGCTGATGTGGTGGGCCAGCACGTTGCGGCTCCACCCGTTCTCCACCGCCGCGGCGGCGTACCAAAGCCGGGCGTCGGGCTCGGCGAGTCGGTCCATCAGCACCACGTGGTGCGACCAGGGCAATTGTGCAACAGGCTGTTGCACAATTGCCCCCTCGGACCACGCTTGGGCGAAGGCGCGCATGTACTTGAGATTGCGGGGGGAGAACCCGCGGGCGCCGGGGAAGCGTTGTTGCAGGTCTGCCGATAGCCGATCGATGACCCGGGCGCCCCAGCCTTGCTCCGACTGCCTGTCTAGGATGTCGCGACCGATCGCCCAGTAGGTGCTGGCGAGCTCCTGGTTGACCGCGGCGATCGCCCGGCCGCGGCCGGCGGCGACCCGCTGCGACACCGACTCGAGCAGCCCTGCGTACCAGGTCGGCACGCTGGACGCGGGCGGCGGCACCGGGAACGTTCCGGCGCCCGGCAGCGACTCCCGGACGGTCCGCTGGTCAGGATCGGTCACCCACCCAACCTAAGCCCGCCAGCCGACAACGCTCATCGAGCGAAGACACACTCCCGTCAGCCACCCGAGCGGAATCGCGGACTGACGATCGAACGTGAAACTCGCTGCCCTGTCACGACCAGCGACCCGTACCTGCCAAGGCATGAGGTCGAACGTTGTTCGATCCAGTTATCAGCCAGGCTGCTTGGGCTGTCAGCCACTGGCGACCGAGATGGTGTACCTGGATGGCGTTGCGTCGCTACTGGTGTAGTCCTGGTGCCATACGTAGGACAGCGTCCGTCGGTTTCAGATCCCGCAATGGGCAGTACGGTCGGCACGGCCGAGAGCTCGTCTCGTCCGCAGACTTACTCGCACAGCCGGCGACCTGCCCGCCGACAATCGCCACGAGGCTGATGGCGCACACAGCCCGTGCCTCGACCTGGAGCACGGCCCCGGACGGACGAGTGGCCATAGCAGCTTGTGGTCGGTCAGCCGGTTGTCGCCAGGGTCAGCGTGGAGGTGGTGTAGGTGGTGGTCCAAGTGCCGGTCGGGTGCGTGATGGTGGTGTAGCCGGTAGCGAGGGCTCCGAACGACTGCACGGTGAAGTGGACCCCGGTGGCGGGCTGGTACGTGCCGCTCGTTGCCAGGGCCAGCGTTCCGGCAAGGGTGGCTGTTCCGGCCGAGTGGATGCTGCCGTAGGTGGTGGCGTTGGCCGCGGTGATTCCGAGGGTTCCGCCGGCATACTGTTGGAAAACGCCGCTGACTTCGACGTGGGTGGTGCCGATCAGCAAGGTGCCACGGTTGTAGAGGTTGCCGACGGCAACGGACCCGCCGACGGTGACGGTGATCGGCGTGCCGGGGGATCCCATCGTGTCGATGATCAACGTCCCCGCGCCAATGATCGACCTGCCCATGGGCGGGGCGAATGCATCTGGACTGGCCGGGTTGTTCGGAGAGGCGGTGAGCGCGAGCGTCGCACCCGTGGCTACCGACGTGTCTCCGAGTTGCGCCGTGATCGCTGCCGACGGCCGCAGGATGAGTTGACTGGCACTTACGGTGACACGTCCTGTGCCGCTGTAGCCGTCGATCTCGATGGAATAGGCACCATTGCTCACCAGCGCGCCATTGTTGGTGAATGGCACGGCTCCGCCGGCGGAGGGGGAAATGTACACCGGATTGAACTCGTTGCCCCCCGCCAGGGTGGTGGTGCCGGTGGGCCCGGTGACGACGGATCCGCCGGTCGTTCGCAGTGGCGCGGTCAGCTTGAACGCGCCGTTGTTGACGATTCTCCGGGTTCCGCCCATCGACACCGGGGCGACGATGTCGACGGTGCCGCCGTCGGCGATGACGGTCTGCCCGGTCCCGGCCATCGCGCCGCTGGGCCATTCCAGCGTGGCACCGGACGCGATGGTGAAGGTACCGCTGCCGGTGAGACTGCCGCTGAAACGGTTGCCGGTGCCAGAAGTCACGGTGATGTCGCCGGATCCGGTGATGGTAGAGCCTGCGCCGAGTGCTTCGACGACCATGTCGTCGAGCAGGAGAGCGGTGTTGACGGTCAGCAAGTGATTGGAGCCGAGGTTGCGGACGTGCAGGGCGGGTAGCTTGTCGACGCCGTCGAGCGTGACGTCGACTGCGCCGTCCACGACGAGGGCGCCGGTGCCGGCGATCGTCCTGGTGGTGGGCAGGTTGAACGAGCCGGGCGGCGTGGCGGCGCCCGTGGTCGCTCCTAGTGCCAGTACTCCGCCGCCCGCCACGGTGGTGGCCGGAAGGGAAACGACGCTGCCGGCGTGTGGGTGCAGTGCCATGGAACTGTTGTCCTCGACGGTCAGGGTGCCGCTGCCGCCGGCGTATCCGTCGATCCTGTAGGGGCCACCGCCGGCTGTGGTGACGAGCGAACCGTTATTGATGAATGCAACGCTCGTCGATGCGTTGGCGACGAAAACGGGGTTGAAAGAGTTACCACCGGCGAATGTGATGACGCCGGCATTGACAATCGTGCCGCGGCCGGTGACGTTGATCCCGCCGGCGATGGTGAAGGCGCCGTTGTTGGTCAGCGGTCGGGATAGTCCGTACCCGGATGTCAGTTGGGTGATCAGCGTGCCGCCGCCGGCTACGACGGTACGGCCACTTCCTCCCATGTTGCCGGCCGCCCAGAAAAGGGATGCGCCAGCACCGATGGTCAGCGTCCCGCTGCCACTCAGATCTCCCTGCAGGTTTGCCGCCGTACCGGGTTGCAAGGTGATGTTGCCGGTGCCGCCGATGCCGATGCCCGAGCCTGGAGAAGCTTGAAGGGAGGTCAGCAACAGGTCGGTGTTGACGGAAACAGTGCTACCAGGGAGCAACCGGGCGATGCTGAGCTTGGCCAGGGTGTCGGCGCCGGTGATGTCGACCGATATCCGACCGTTGGTGGCCTGGCCGATTCCCAGGGTGCCGCCACCGCTGAAGGCGGCCGTGGCCGGCAGGGTGAAGGCGCCGTTGGGGGATGCGTCCGGGTGCCCACTGAGGTCCAGGGTCGCGCCCGTCGACACCAGTGCGCCTCCGTCCAGTGAGGCGACAGTTCCCGCAGGCGGGGTCAGCGTCAGCGCCGAAGACGTCACCCGGATGATGCCCGGGCCGCCGGCATACCCGTTGATCGTCGCGAGGCCGGTGCTCGAGGAAATGATTGCGCCATTGTTGACGAACGATACGGGCGCTGCGCCGGTGGGTGCGACGATCCCGACGGGATTGAATTCATTTCCGCCGGTTATCGTCACGGTGCCGTTGTTGGTGATCGTTCCGGCGGTTATCCGGAAGATGGCGCCGGTGAGGTTCATCCGGCCACCGTTGACAAGGCTGCCTGCGGTCATGGCCAGCTGGCCGGTCAGGGTGGCGGTACCTCCGGACAGGGTGAGCGCGCCGGGGCTGGACCAGCTGAAGGACCCGGATGCAGTGAGGTTCGCGGCAGCGGCGGTGCCGTCCTGGGCAGCTGTGGTCAGCCCCTGGGAAGCGGAGTATGTTCCGCCGCTCAGGGCGGCGGTGCCGCCGGCCCGGACAGTGATCCCGCCGGGGCCGTTGACCGTCCCGGCAGTGTGGGTGTACGTCGTCATCGACAGCGGCTGGGTCAGGGTCACCTGTCCGCCGGTTACCGCGAGGCCGTCGGCGGTGAAGTTCCCGTTGAGCGTCAGTTGCTGGGTGCTGTGGAAGCCCGATTCGACCAGTCCGGCGCCGGTGATGATCGCAGCGGACGCCTGGGTGAGCACGCCTGCGCCGTTGAACAA
>CAXSEW010000338.1:0-5212 GCA_964236185.1 uncultured Nakamurella sp.
CTCGCCCAGGCTCCCGCCGAACACGGTGACGTCCTGGCTGAACACACACACCGGGCGGCCGTCGACGGTGCCGTAGCCGGTGACCACCCCGTCGCCCAGAGGCCGGTTGGCCGCCAGTCCGAAGGCGGTCGACCGGTGCCGGGCGTAGGCGTCGAGCTCCAGGAACGATCCTGGGTCCAGCAGCAGATCGATGCGTTCCCTCGCCGTCTTCTTTCCGTTGGCGTGCTGACGTTCCACCGCTCGGGCGGACCCGGCGTGCACCGCCTGGTCGTGGCGTCTGGTCAGCTCCGCCAGTTTGCCTGCGGTGGTGTGCGGCGCTGCGTCACCATCGTCCCCCTCAGTGCCAACGGTTTTGGTGACGGTGGTGTCGGCCTGGCTCATCGGCTGGTCCTGTCCAGTAGCCGCCACGTGGTGGGTAGTACACCGGAGGCGATGGCAATCTTGACTGCGTCTCCGACCAGGAACGGAATGACGCCCACGGACAGCGCCACCGGAAGGCTCATGCCGAATCGGACCATCAGAAACCCCGCGCCGAACACGTAGATGACCATCGAGCCGCCGATCAACGTGGCGAGCTCACGAACAACGTTGCGGTCGGCGCCCTTCCGCGATGCTGCTCCGATCAGAACCGAGGCGATGACGAACCCGAACAGATAGCCACCGCCGGCGCCGATCAACGCGGTGACACCGGAGACGTGGCCGGCGAACACCGGTAATCCGGCGGCGCCGGCGGCGATGTACAGCAGCTGGCTGACGACAGCCCGGCCCGGGCCGACAGCTGCCGCGCCGACCAGCACCACCAACGTCTGGGCTGTCACCGGAACCGGCGAACCCGGAATCGGAAACGACAACTGGGCGGCCAGCGCGGTTAACACGGCCACCCCGACCACGGTGCACGCGGTCACCAACGCAGTCCGGGGAATCCGTTCGACCAGCAACTGAGCCCGTTGCGGCCCACGGGCCGTACGAATCACGCTCATGAGCAGCGCCCTCCTGACTACTGGTACGGGATACCGTTGCTAAAGTACTGGGTACCGGGCAGGATGACAAGGGTCAGTCCAGTTGAAGGAGTCACGGTGTCCGTAGGCGTTGCGCGTTCGGTACGGGATCGCTTGGTTGACGCCGCCTTCGCCCTGTTCGATGAACGCGGCTACGAGCAGACGACGATCGAGGACATCACCGAACGAGCAGGGGTCGGCAGGACCACATTCTTTCGGAACTACCGGTCCAAAGAAGATGTCATTTTCCCAGACCACAACGTATTGATGGAACAGATCCAGCAGCGGCTCGCAACCTCCACCGACAGCACCGCCCTCGTCGCCGTCTCCGAAGCAGTGCGGCTGGTGTTACTGCGATACCTCGACGAAGGCGACCGCGCCCGCCAGCGATACAAGTTGACCAGCCGAGTTGCGACTCTCCGAGATCGGGAGAACGCCAGCGTCGCCCGCTACCAACGGCTGTTCCGCGAATTCATCACCCAATGGTCGGGGCCGCACCAAAAATCGGCGCTCTCGGCCGAACTCATGGCCGCGTCGGTGGTAGCCGCGCACAACCACGTGCTCCGCCGATGGCTGCGAGGTGACACCGGCGACCCGCTCGCCGAAGTCGACCAAGCCATGACCGAAGTCATCGCGCTCTTCTCGCCCGCCCCAATCTCGGCCGCAACTAGCGAACTGTCCCGCAACGCCACTGTCGTGGTGATCCGCGGCGAGGAGGTCCTGGAGAAAATTCTGGTCGCGGTGCGGGAGGCGCTCGTCGCTGACGTGACCGATCCGACCCTGAACGACGAACGATCGGGCTCAGACTCCTCCCAGCATGACCACAACGCACCTTTCTCGGCCGATCGCTTCCCGCCCACACCCAACTATCTCCGGAAGGACACACGCCAATGAAGTCCGAATTGCCTATCACAACACTGGTTATCGCGGCTAACCCCGGGTCGGCCGGACGGGTCCCGCAGGTGAGCGTCGTGTCCTGGATCGCCGGCCCGATCGCGGCCGTGCTGATCGTTGTCGGCTTCGCCATGTTGGGCCGGGCGGGCCTGCAGATCTACCGGACCGTGCAGCTCGGCCAGCCCGACCCGACCCGTCGCGGCAACCCGGGCGCGCGTGGGCGGACGCTCGTCGTGGAGTTCCTCGGCCACACCCGGATGCTCAAGTGGGGCATCGTCGGCGTCGCGCACTGGTTCGTCATGGTCGGGTTCGGCGCGCTGGTGCTGACGTTGATCGAGGCCGTCGGGGAGACCTGGTACCCGCGGTTCGAGCTGCCGTGGCTGGGCCATCAGGCCTGGTACGGGTTGTTCGTCGAGTTCATCGCGCTGACAACGGTGCTGGGCATCGGCACGCTGATCGTCATCCGGCAGCGCTCCCACCCGCGACGGGCGGACCGCCGCTCCCGGTTCACCGGGTCCAACTTCCGGCAGGCGTACTTCGTCGAGTCGGTCATCCTCACCATCGGGATCTGCATCTTCCTGATCCGGGCCTTCAAGTCCGCGACCGGCAACCTGCCGTACCCGACATGGGCCGCGCCGATCAGCGTCGGACTCGGCAGGGTCCTGCCGGCGTCGTTGGCCGCCGTCAGCATCGTGGCGCTGGTCAAGGTCATCATCTCGATGTGGTGGGCGATCGTGGTGGCCCGGAACCTGACGATGGGCGTGGCCTGGCATCGCTTCCTGGCGTTCTTCAACATCTACTTCAAGCGCGAGGACTCCGGCGCCGTGGCGTTGGGCGCGCTGAAGCCGATGATGAGCAAGGGAGCGCCGCTGGACTTCGAGAAGGCCGACCCGGAGGTCGACGTGTTCGGGGCGGGGAAGATCGAAGACTTCTCATGGAAGGGCTGGCTGGACTTCTCCACCTGCACCGAATGCGGTCGTTGCCAGTCGCAGTGCCCGGCGTGGAACACCGCCAAGCCGCTGTCCCCGAAGCTGGTCATCCTGGCGTTGCGGGACCACGCCTACGCCAAGGCCCCGTACCTGGCGGCGGGCGGTGGCACCGACATGACCGGCACCGAAAAGCTCAGCGAGGCCGACCTCGCGGCGCTGGCGCACAGCGACCCGCTCGCGATGCTGGAGGCCGGCCGGCCGTTGATCGGCGGCCCGGACCTGAACGGGATCATCGACCCGGAGGTGCTGTGGGACTGCACCACCTGCGGTGCGTGCGTGGAGCAGTGTCCGGTGGACATCGAGCATGTCGACCACATCGTGGACATGCGGCGGTACCAGGTGATGATCGAGTCCGAGTTCCCGTCCGAATTGGGCGGGCTGTTCCGGAACCTGGAGAACAAGGGCAACCCCTGGGGGCAGAACCAGACCGGCCGGATGGACTGGGCCAAGGGTCTGGACTTCGACGTCCCCGTGGTGAGCGACGTGCTGGGCGACGAGCACGAGTACCTGTTCTGGGTGGGTTGCGCCGGCGCGTTCGAGGACAAGGCGCGCAAGACGACCCGGGCGGTGGCCGAGCTACTGCACCTGGCCGGGGTGGGGTTCGCGGTGCTGGGCACCGGGGAGACCTGCACCGGTGACCCGGCCCGCCGGGCCGGCAACGAGTTCCTGTTCCAGATGCTGGCCCAGCAGAACGTGGAGACCATCAACGCCGCGTTCGGCGGCCGTAGAAGTAAGAAGATCGTGGTGTCCTGTGCGCACTGCTTCAACACGCTGCTGAACGAGTACCCGCAGCTCGGCGGGGAGTACGAGGTGGTGCACCACACCCAGCTGCTGAACAAGCTGGTGCGGGACAAGCGCCTGGTCCGCAAAGTCCAGCCCAGCGCCGAGATCGAGAACGTCACCTACCACGACCCGTGC
The DNA here is from genome assembly GCA_964236185.1 of uncultured Nakamurella sp. Classification (GTDB taxonomy): domain Bacteria; phylum Actinomycetota; class Actinomycetes; order Mycobacteriales; family Nakamurellaceae; genus Nakamurella. The sequence continues at coordinate 3,800 of CAXSEW010000338.1, forward strand.
TACCTGGGTCGGCACAACCAGGTCTACTCACCGCCGCGGGAGCTGATCGGCGCGGCCGGGGCGACGCTGACGGAGATGCCGCGGAACTCCGCGCGGGCGATGTGCTGTGGCGCCGGTGGTGCCCGGATGTGGATGGAGGAGAAGATCGGCAAGCGGATCAATCTCGACCGCATCGACGAGGCCCTGGACACCAAGGCGCAGAAGGTGGTCACCGGCTGCCCGTTCTGCAGCATCATGCTGACCGACGGGCTCACCGCCCGGCAGGGTCAGGCCGAAGCCGTCGGCACCGACGTCGAGGTCATCGACGTCGCCCGCATGCTGCTGGCCGGCGTCAAAGGCACCGGCTGACCCCACTCGTTGGGATAGCCCGCCGTGGTTGCACGACACACACAATGACCCGTTCGACTCGGCACCTTCTGCAGGCATCCCGGCCTGCGCTACGTCCAGAATGGACGACCGTGAGACTCCTGATTTTTTAGGCGCGGGCCGATAGCGTTTTGCCCAGGCCGGGTGCGCCGTAACAAACCCCGATGTAGCGGTGGCGGCGTACGGCGTCGGCGAACTCGCAGAACCGCCGGTGCTGCTTGGTGATCTGGAAGCTCGCCAGCCGCCGCGGAGGCCTTTGGTCGATCACCACACCCGGGTCGGTCACGGCGGTTCCTTTCCGGAGCTGCGGTGGGTCAGTCTTCGCGGTACAGCTTGATCCGAACCGATCCCGGGCGGGCTTTGTCGCCTGCGCCTTCAATCGGACTGACGGGCACCGGCAGAGGTCGAGGCTCGGTGAGGATGTCGACGACGCTGCGCCGGGCGATCAGCTGCTGACCCAGTTCCCGGCGGTGCTGGTTGCGCGCCGCCTGCAAGTCCTTCATCGAGATACTCACCGCCGCCAACTCCGGCGACACCGCCTTACACAGGAACTCGCCGCGGTGGAACACCCGGATCTCGGCCAGATCCCGCGGGTCGTAACGGACGGTCACGCTCTCCCCCACGAATGCTGCCAGCGTCAACGAGAAGTACCGCAACCCGTGCCAGCGGATCCCGTCCCGCTGCACCTTCCGCGGTGTCGACACGGTCAGAAGCCACAGGTCCAACGCTTCCAACGATTCAGGCATCCGCGGTAACCACCCGCCGGCCGCCTGCCACTTGGCGGCCGGGGTCTGGCCGGTCTCGGGGTGGATGCGGTGGTGATAGGTGTCCACGATGTAGCGGCCGACGACCGCGTCCAGCTGCGCGAGTGTCAACGCCGCCGCGGTGACCGCCTTGCCGTTGTTGCCCGGCGGGATATGCCCGGCCAGGGTCGGCAGCAGTTCGGGGGTGATCGTGCCGAAGAACCTTTCGCTCTTGCCCCGGCCGCGGGGCTTTCCGGGCGTGCTGTGGATGAGCTGCACCTTCGCCCCGGCGCAGACCTGGGCG
>CAXSEW010000339.1:0-5189 GCA_964236185.1 uncultured Nakamurella sp.
ACGTCGTCGTCGGCCTCCCGCACCGCGACCGCCTCGATCACCGATGCGGGGGCGTCGGTCACGGCGAGCGAGGTGTGACGGATGCGGACCAGTGGTCCCGCAGCGGTGGCGAAAAGGCCGCCAGCTCGGACGGGACGGATCTCCGCGAGTCCGCGGTCGGTCAGGATCCGGATGGCCTCGGCCACGGTCGACCGCGCGAACCCGGTTCGGGCCTCGAGTGCGTCGATGGTTCCGATGAGCTGGCCCGGCTTGATTTCCCGGTCCATGATCTGGATCTCGATCGCGGTCGCCAGAACCTGTGCCCGCGTCTGCGTCACGCAAGAGGTCATGGTTGGCAGTCCAGCAAGAACACAACGACCACTACAAAGGATGGTGACCGGCGGTCGAGCGAACTCCGGAGGGACGCAATGTTCACCGCGCTGCCATGGAGTGGGCACCCTCGACGACCTGCTGGAGGCTGTGAATCCACTTCTCGACCTGCGTGGTCGACGCATCCTGCGGCAGGCCCGTCATCCGCAGCGCCATCGGCGGCAGAGCCTCCCGGACCGGCAGCATGACGACGATCGTCGCCAGGTCGTAGTTCCGGCCTGGGATGAGGTCAGGCGTGAAATGTTCGGCCAGTCCGGAGGTGGAGCGCCGCATCACCCGCTCATGGCGAGGCAGCCGGTCAGAGGATTCGAAAGCGGCAAGTACCGCGTCGTGTAATTGCAGTTCCTCGGGTTTCGCGGTCAACAGTGAATAACCGCGTTCTCTGACCTTGTCCAGCAGAGCCTGGTTGAGGTCGCGCCGTTCGGTGGTGTCCTCGGGCGCCAGTCGAAGCCACTGGTCGACGTCGGACGCGGAGGCGTTGGCCATGAACACGGCGCCGAAGGGGGGGATCAACGGTTGGCGGTGGCCCAGCGGGAACGGTTCGGCGACGGCGCTCGAGTTGGCGGCGAGTACCTGCACCGCATCCCAGCGGATCTTCGCCAGCACGCTGCAGTTGACGGCGAACTCCGCACTCACCCGCTCGATGCTCGATCGGATGGACTCGGCGAACTGTGCGGCCTGGATCAACTCGGGATCGGGTGCGGCGACGAACGAGCCGGGGGAGAAGCGGCCGTAGCCGCCCTGGAAGAACAGCAGTGGCAGGGTGGATCGCTCGACCGCGAATTCGTGCACCCGGCCGAGAACGATGAAGTGGTCACCGGCCTCGCGGATCTCTTCGAACGTGCACTCGATGAACGACACCGCGCCGTTCAGGATGGGTGATCCGAGGGGACCGAGCCGCCAGCCCACACCGTCGAACTTTCCCGCCCCGCCGGTGGCAAGCCGGCGGCACAGCGGCTCCTGGTCAGCGGCCAGCACATTGACGCAGAAGGACCGGGCTTCCCGCAGGAGCGCGAAGCTGGCCGATGTCTTCGTGGGGAAGAAGACGATGAGCGGCGGGTCCAGTGACACCGATGAAAAAGTGCCGACCACCATCCCCGCCGGCGTGCCGTCATCGAGGATCGCCGTGACGACGGCGACCCCGGTCGGATAGTGCCCCAGAGTCTCTCGGAACAACCCAGGGTCGATGGTCGTGGTCATCCCGGCCTCCATTAGTCGTCGACGAGCGTAGGCGTGAATCACCGCAATGGTTATGATGGTATCGCGGAACAGGCCGATCCGCTACGGCCCTTCGGCCTGATCCTGCCGGCCATGCGGAGCGAATGGCTCGCTCGGCGGCAAGGTGTTGCGCTTTCGCCCGCAGTGGGCCATCCTTCGTGAATAATGCGAACGGTTATGTTGTTTTTGGGTATCGCGCAGTGCGGCGCAGTGTCGACCCGGAGAGGACCCAGCTCGTGATGCAGACGGCCTGCGCAGCGTTGCGCGGATGGCAGTGCGGTGCAGAGCCCACTCGGATTCCGGGCGGCAGGTCAGACCCCGAACACTTCGACGTGGTCACGAAATGACCACGCCGGAACGCACGCCAGTCGAACGCGCGGACGCGGACTGCCTGATCGTCGGTGGCGGCCCGGTCGGGCTGCTCACCGCGGTCCTCCTCGGACGGGCCGGCCTTCGGGTGAGCGTCGTCGAGCGCTGGCCGCAGCGTTATCCGTTGCCGCGCGCCTGCACCATCGACCACGAGGCCCTCCGCATACTGCAATCGGCCGGTGTGATGGCCGATCACGGTGACCTCTTCGAACCGTCGGTCGGCGAACGCGGCGGCTATGAGTTCCGCAACGGCGCGGGCGAACTGCTGCAGGCCATCGACTGGAACCGGCTGGCCGAATCGGGATGGGCCAACACCAATGGGTTCTATCAGCCCGACCTGGAGGCCGTGCTCGAAGAGCTGGCCGTCGCGACCCCCGGCGTCGAGGTCTACCGCGGGTGGACGTTTCGAGCGTTGACCCAGAACGACGATCGGGTGTCGGTGACCCTGGCGCCGACCGGGGGACCCGGCGAAGAGGCAGAGATCCGTTCGCGGTGGGTCATCGGCGCCGACGGCGCCAACAGCGCGGTCCGTACCGATCTGGGTATCGACGTAGGTGACTCGGGTTTCGAGGCGGACTGGCTGGTGGTGGACTACCGGCCGCTCGTCGAGGAGCACTGGAGCGCCTTCGTCACCCAGTACTGCGATCCGTCGCAGCCGGCGACCGCGGTGAACAGCGGCCCGGGACGGCGGCGGTTCGAATTCATGCGCCGCGCCGACATGAGTGTGGAAGAACTCGGCCGGGAAAGCACCGCCTGGCGGCTGATGGCCCCGTGGAACGTGACCCCGGAGACCGCTCAGTTGGAACGTCATGCCATCTACACGTTCCGCGGTCGGTGGGCCCACTCATTCCGGTGCGGCAACGTCTTTCTCGCCGGCGACGCCGCCCATCTCATGCCACCCTTCCTCGGGCAGGGCCTGTGCTCGGGTCTGCGCGACGCATCGGCCCTGAGCTGGCGACTTGTCATGGTGCACAGAGGTGTGGCCGATCCGGCCATTCTGGACTCCTACAGCTCGGAGCGGACCGGGCACGTGCGGGAGATCATCGAAGAGGCGGTCGCCGCGGGTCGGGTGATCTGCGAACTGGACGTCGACCGGGCGGCCGCGCGGGATACCGAAATGCGTTCGTTGGCAGGTGATCCCGCGGCGGTGACCCGAGAGCCGCCGCACCCGCGGCTGGGCGAGCCGTCGCTGACGGTCCCGAGCGGCGGCAGCGACGGGCGGCTCGCGCCGCAGGCTCGGGTCCGGTCCGCCGCTGGAGTCGGCCTGTTCGACGACGTGGTCGGCGCCGGTTGGCAGCTGATCAGTCGCGTCGGCGACCCCGCCGCACTGCTGAGCGACACCGACGTCGAGTGGTTCCGCAGCATCGGCGGTGTATTCGCCGACGTATCCGATGGTGGACCGGTCGACGACGTCGAATGCGCCTACGCTCGATGGTTCGACAAGAACGGGTGTACCGCTTTCGTTTCCCGACCCGATTTCTACGTGTTCGCCGGCGGTGAGCACGCCGATATCCCGTATCTGCTCGGGCAGCTGCGGAGCTCGATCCAGCCGGTGTCAACGACGACAGGAGTGTGACCATGGCCATGCGCATCACTCGGCTCGCTGACGGCGAGCCGTTCGCCCCGGCCGGACACCACGGCGTGGGCCCCATCCGACTGCAGGGCGGTGACGCCACCCCGACCGAGAGCATCACCGTGGTGTTGTCCCACTACCTGCCAGGTGGCGCCGCTGAGATGGCTCCGCAGCCGTCGGAGACCATCTACGTCGTGACCGCCGGCGAGCTGGTGATGATCAGCGAGGGCGTCGAGGAGACCTTGCGCCCGAACGACTCGGTGCACTTCTCGCCGGGAACCGTCCGAGCGGTGGCCAATCGGAGCAACCTGCCTGCCAGCATGCTCGTCATCCGACCGATGGGCCGGTGAGATCGATCATGCCGTCAGCCCGGGTTCGGTCCGTGACATTCGCCGGGGCGTCGTCGTGACAACGCCGCCCCATCAGCATTCTGCCGGTCAACTGCCCGTCGAGCACCAGCCTCGGGAGGGCGGGTCGTTCGAAGCGACCCTCATCACCTTCGCCGCCATGGGATTGTTCGACAGCCTGACGGGTGATCAACGTGCACGACTGCTGCTGGAGCACGAGGACCCGGCCCGCACGCACTGGAATTTCCTGCCCGAGTCCGGGCGCCACGGAATGGCTCTCGGTGAACTCGACCGGCACCAGGAGGTCCTCGCCCACCGGCTCATTGCCGAGTCGATGTCGATTCCGGCCTACGCCCAGGTCGTTCAGGTGATGGCCAACGAGCACATCCTCCGCGAGCTCAACCTACCGGTGTTCGGGCACATCGCCGCCACTTTCCGCGATGCACGCGGCTATTTCCTGACCTTCTTCGGTCAACCGCAGCCCGACGCCACCTGGGGATGGCGGCTGGTCGGCCATCACCTGTCGCTGAACGTCACCGTGGTCGACGGCGACCTGGTCAACACCACCCCTTTCCTGCTCGGTGCCGAACCGGCCCGGTTCGGTCCCTTCCGGATCCTGGGGGCGGAGGAGGACGCGGCGTTCGTCCTGTTGGACAGCCTGACCGGCAACCAGCGCGACGATGCGGTCATCCACTCCAAGCCGCCGGCGGATTTCGTCACCCGCACCGTGTCGGCCGTCGGCGACGTCGAGTATCCCGCGTACCACGGCGTCGGCCGCCGCGACGCGATGATCACTGACGAGGACCGCATCGCACTGGCCTACTTCCGGGCTCACCCGCGCGGGGTTCGGGCCGGCGATCTGTCCCCGGTTCAGCGGGCGCATTTCGACGATCTGATGGCCAGGTTCGTCGAACGCGCCCGTCCCGGGCTGGTCGGCTCCGAGATGGATCGGATTGCCGCCGCCGGAGGTGTCGGATCGTTGCACTTCGCCTGGGCGGGTGGGACGTCCATCGATCAGCCCCACTATTTTCGGATTCAGGGACCGGCCACCCTTGTCGAATTCGACAACGCCGAGGACAACGCCAATCACGTGCACAGCGTCTGGCGTCAACCGTCCAACGACTTCGGCGCCGACCTGCTCATGCGACACCACCTCGATCACGACCACTCGGGTGCCGACGCGTGATGCGAACCTTGGTCGCGGACCACATCGTCAGCCGGTCGGATCTTCAGCGGCCGGTCATACCACTTGCGGGAAAGGCCCGACGTAGAACGGCTCGGCGTCGCGACCGGTGTGCGTGGAGCACCATCCG
>CAXSEW010000340.1:0-5187 GCA_964236185.1 uncultured Nakamurella sp.
TCTTCGATCAGGTGTATCAGTACACCGGGGTGTTCCTGCTGCCGTCACTCTCGCTGATGGCGATTTCCTTTGCGACGTACAGCCGGTTCCAGCGGGCCTCGATGCTGGAGACCCTGGGTACCGACTACGTGCGCACTGCGAAGGCCAAGGGCATCGGCAACCAGCAGGTGATCTGGAAGCACGCCTTCCGCAACGCCCTTATCCCGGTCGTGACCGTGGGCTCGCTCAACATCGGCGCGGTGTTCTCCGGTGCGATCATCACCGAGACAGTGTTCGGTTGGCAGGGCATGGGAGCGATCCTGGTCCAGTACGTCAACCGGATGGAGCCCTATATGATTCTGGGCTTCGTCGTGGTGACTGCCATTTTCGTCATCGTCTTCAACCTGTTTGCGGACATCATTTACACCTTCCTGGATCCGAGGATTCGCCTTGACTGACACCACGACGGCCATGCCGCCCGGACCCACGGTGCCCGGCGGCGGTGGTCCGGCGATGCTGGCGCCCGAACGCGAATTCACCGTGAAGGCTCGATCTCGTGGACGCGTGACGTTCCGCCGTTTCCTACGACATCGCGCCGCCATGTTCGGCTCCGTCGGGTTCTTACTGCTCGTCCTGTTCGCAGTGCTCGGACAGGTCGTCTGGACGGCCGGCATCAATCCGGACTACGACCAGTTCCTGCCGATGAACGGCACGCACCCTTTCGGGACAGACGATCTCGGCCGGGACATGCTCGGGCTGGTCATCAAAGGCACGCAGTTCTCGCTGCTGATCGCGCTGGTCGTGGCCGTCGTCTCCACCGTGATTGGCGTGTCACTCGGGGCGTGGGCCGGCTACAAGGGAGGCTTGAGCGACACCTTGGTGAACCGCGTCGTCGAGCTGTTCCTCATCCTGCCGTCGCTGGTCGTGGTGGCCGTGATGAGCTACCGGTTCCAGGGCAGCTGGATCATGGTGAGCTTGTTCCTGGGCCTCACCTTGTGGATGTCGATCGCCCGCATCATCCGCGGCATGGTGCTCTCGCTGCGCGAGAAGGAATACGTCGAGGCGGCGCGCGCACTGGGCGCCAACAGCTTCCGCATCATCTTCAAACACATCGTGCCCAACACCGCCGACGTCATCATCGTCAACGCAACCCTCACCATCGCGTCGGCGGTGCTGTCGGAGGCGGCACTGTCGTTCATCGGTCTCGGCGTCAAACCGCCGGACACCTCGCTGGGGCTGGTGCTCAACCAGACCCAGGCCTTCCTGCCCACCGACCATGCAGTCCTGTTCTGGATCCCGCTCGGCTTCATCGTGCTGATGAGCCTGTGCGTGAACTTCATCGGCGACGGTCTGCGCGACGCCCTTGATCCCCGCGCCAACAAGGTGCGTGCCTGATGACCACTGGTTCCCACCTCATGGCCGAACCGCTGACGTCCACCGCCAGCGCTCTGTCCGTCAAGGACCTGTCGGTGTCCTTCCCGACCGACGATGGCGTGGTCACGGCGGTGCGCGGTATCTCGTTCGAGCTGCATGCCGGCGAAGTGCTGGGCGTGGTCGGCGAATCGGGCTCCGGGAAGTCCGTCTCGTCGATGGCGATCATGGGACTGCTGCCGAGCAACGCGAAGATCACCGGTTCGGTGCGGTTCGGCGATGCCGAGATCGTCGGGATGAAGGAGCGCGGGCTTCGACGTCTGCGAGGCCAAGGTATCGCGATGATCTTCCAGGACCCGATGACGTCCCTCAATCCGGTGCACACCATCGGCAAGCAGTTGGGCGAGGCCTACAAAGCGCACCACAAGGTCTCGAAGGCCGCCATCAAGGCGCGCGTCCTGGAGGTACTGGAAACCGTCGGCATACCGCAGCCCGAGCGCCGCGCGAAGCAGTACCCCCATGAGTTCTCGGGCGGTATGCGGCAACGGGTGATGATCGCCATGGCGGTCATCAACGATCCGAAGATCATCATCGCCGACGAGCCGACGACCGCTTTGGACGTCACCGTGCAGGCCCAGATCCTGGACACCCTGGAGACGCTGAAGCGGGAGACCTCGGCGGCCATCATCATGATCACCCACGACCTGGGGGTCATCGCCGGGATCGCGGATCGGGTGCAGGTGATGTACGCGGGGACCATGGTCGAAACCGGTGCGGTGCAGGAGGTCTTCAAGACCCCGCGGATGCCCTACACGGTCGGCCTGTTGTCCTCCATTCCGCGTGCCGACGCAGTCGGGGGGCGACTCGTGCCGATCAAGGGCACCCCGCCGTCACTGGTCAACATGCCGCCAGGATGTCCGTTCAGCCCACGGTGCCCGCTCGTCACCGCCGACTGCCTCAAGCAGGAGCCTGCACCCGTCCAGGTGGATACGCCACACCACTTCGCCCGCTGCATCCACACCGATCAGGTGGCTGCGCACGCGGATCCGCGCGAGCTCTTCGCCGGCCGGATGGATGACGTCGATGACGTTCTGCCTGGTGACGAAGTGGTGAACGAGCCCGGGAATCCGGTCCTGCTGGACATCCTTGACATGCCGGAAGCCGACTCGCCAGTGACTGCCAGTGACCGAAACCAGGAGATAGCGCCGTGACCGTGTCGATCGACAAGGCGCCGGATTCGTCGTCCAACCACCAGCCGCTGCTGCGGGTGTCCCACCTCGTCAAGAGTTTCCCGGTTCGCGGTGGCGGGTTGTTCAAGCACACCGTCGGCCAGGTGCAAGCCGTCGCAGACGTCTCCTTCGACGTCGACCGTGGAGAGACGCTGGGAATGGTGGGTGAGTCCGGCTGCGGAAAGTCGACCACCGGCCGGGCAGTGCTGCAGCTGCACAAGCCGACGTCGGGATCGGTGCAATTCGAGGGGCGCGAGCTGACCACCCTGGGACCCACCGAGCTCCGCGAGACACGCCGGGAGATGCAGATCGTCTTCCAGGATCCGTACGCCTCGTTGAACCCGCGCTGGACGATCAACGACATCATCGCCGAGCCGTTCGTCATCCACGGGACCGCGTCGGGCAAGGACGTCGACAAGCGGGTGACCGAACTCCTCGAACTCGTCGGCCTGAACCCCGAGCACCGCAACCGTTACGGGCACGAGTTCTCCGGTGGTCAGCGACAGCGGATCGGTATCGCCCGCGCGCTGGCCCTGCGACCGAAGCTGCTCGTGCTGGATGAGCCGGTGTCGGCCCTGGACGTGTCAGTGCAAGCGGGTGTGGTCAACCTGCTCGAAGACCTGCAGGACGAACTCGGGCTCGCCTACCTTTTCATCGCCCATGATCTTTCGGTCGTCCGCCACATCTCGGACCGAGTTGCGGTGATGTACCTGGGGAAGATCGTCGAGATCGGTACCCGCGACGACATCTACGAGCACCCCCAGCATCCGTACACGGTCGCGCTGCTCTCGGCCGCACCGGAGGTGGACCCTGCCTCCGGTTCGGTCCATGAGCGGATCATCCTGACCGGCGATGTCCCCAGTCCGATCGACCCGCCGTCGGGCTGTCGGTTCCGCACGCGGTGCTGGAAGGCGCAGGACATCTGCGCTACGGAGGAGCCCGCGCTCATCGACCGCGGCTCCGGGCACCCGGCTGCTTGTCACTTCCCGGTCACCGACATCAGCGCCGAGGCGGTCCGAGCGGCTGAACTAAAAGATGTCGTGCTGGCCGGCGATTCCGTCTTCTGATCGCTGACCCCCGCTCGGCCGGCGCTTCGCTCTGGCGGCTCTCGGGTATCCGCACGCTCAGCTATCTGTGCGTCCTGGCGTTCTCGAGTTTCTTCGTCACGCTGTCATCGCTGCCGCTCTATGCGGTGGCCATCGGTGCGTCCGCCGGCGCCGCCGGCTTGGTCACCACCGTGATGCTGGCCAGCACGGTCGGCACCCAGACTGCGGTCCCGGCGGTGATGCAACGGCTCGGGCTGGTCCGGGTGCTGGCCGCCGGCCTGGTGCTGCTCGGTGCGCCGGGTGCCCTCTACCTGGTCAGCGAGCGGTTCTGGTGGGTGCTGGTCATCTCGGTACTGCGCGGATTCGGGTTCGCGGTGATCACCGTGCTGATGCCGCTGGTGGCGGGCCGGCTGGTACCGCCGGCCCGCCGGGGCGAGGCGATCGGCGTGTACGGGCTGGCGATCGCGATCCCGAACCTTGTCGCCGTGCCGTTGGGAGTGGCGCTGACCGCCGCCGGCCATTTCCGCTGGGTGGCAGTGCTCTCGCTGGCCCCGCTGCTCGCGCTGCCGATGCTGCGCGCACTGACCGGGTCGATGCTCCCGGTCGACGCCGTCGCCGCCGCGGCAGCAGGTCCGCGCGACAACGGATCTGCGCTGCGGGCACTGGCCGGCACCGTGCTGGTGCTGATGGTGGTGACGCTGTCCGGCGGCGGCGTGCTGACCTTCCTGCCGGTGGACCGCCCAGACGGATCGCTCGCCACCATCGCGCTGCTGACCTTCGGCGGCACCGGCGCGCTGGCCAGATGGCGGGCCGGCGCCCTTTCGGACCGGTGGGGAACCAGGCTGCTGCTGCCGTCGGCGGTGCTGGTCGCCGCCCTGGGCATGGGCGTTCTTGCGAGCGGCCTCGCCCTGGAGCTCTCGGCTGTGGTTGTGCTCGGAGCGGCGGTGCTGGGCGTGGGATACGGCTCGGTGCAGAACGTTTCCCTGCTGGTCGCCTTCGACCGCGCCGGGCCGGCGAACCAGACCACCGCGAGCGCGGCCTGGAACGCGGCGTTCGATGCCGGCACGGCAGTCGGTGCGCTGGTGGTCGGGCTGGTCGCCACCGGCGCCGCCCTCGGACGTCCCGGCTTCCCATGGACCTTCGGCGCCTGCGGCGGGCTGATCCTGCTGTCGCTGCCGCTGGCCGTCCGTGCTGGCCGTCCCACCAGGCCGCACGCTTAGGCTTGCGGCCATGGCTCCCCGCCGCCTGCTGGCCGTCCACGCCCATCCGGACGACGAATCGATCACCATGGGCGGCACGCTGGCCCGCTACGCCGACTCCGGTGCCGTCGTCACGCTGGTGACGGCCACCCTCGGCGAAGAAGGTGAAGTCATCGGCGACGAACTGCAGGGCCTGGTGTCGGGCCGGGCCGATCAACTGGGTGGCTATCGCTACACCGAGCTGCGGGCGGCGTGCGAGGCGCTCGGCATCGCTGAGTGGCGGCTGCTCGGCGGATTCGGCGCGTTCCGGGATTCCGGGATGGCCGGAACGCCGTCGGCCGCGCATCCGCGTGCCTGCGTCCG
>CAXSEW010000341.1:0-5157 GCA_964236185.1 uncultured Nakamurella sp.
GGGCAGGCTTGTGCGATTGCTTGGCGTCGCTGTGTCCCAGCTGCCGTCCAGCGCCGATCGGGTAGCAGCGGCGTCGTCGTTGGCGCCCGCAGACCGAGTTTTCGAGGGCGACCCCGCTGCGGTCGTCGGCCGGACGCGAGCTGAGCTGCGGACAAAGCAGGGGTTCGTGCTGACAGCTGACGCGACGAAGGCCGTGTCCGTCGAGGCATTGACGTCCCGCGCCCCGGAGGTAGCTGGCGAGCTCGCCGCGGAATTGCTACTCGCGCTTCGAGACGCTCCTCGCTAACCAACTATGGAACCGCGTGAAGGAGATCTGTAATCAAGCGGGCGAGGCTGACTCGCACTGCGTCGGGCGCTGACGACTCAAGAGGCAGGTTAAGGGGTTTTTCGCGTCCGTCGAAGTGAAGTGTCGCCCGCGATCGGTAGGGCCACTGTCCCGGCGCCGCTAGTGCCCAAACCGAGTCGGCGTTGTTCACCTGGTCGTCGTCCCCGATCTCGACACTGTGCAGGGTCGCCCTCGGCCACGCTTCGACTCGGACCGTAGGCACTCCCGGCGGTTCGGCGTGCCTTGACCCGGAAAGCGTCGCGAGCGCAACCAGGTTGTTAGTGATGATGCAGACGGTTCCACCGACAATGCCGACGTCTACTGCGTCGACCGCCGCATCGGCATAGACCACGTCGGCATCACCGGCTACGACAGCCAGGCGATTCAAGAGGTGTCCGGGAACGTCGTACGGCATCGTCCAGACCTCGATGATCGCCTTCCTTAGCTCCGCGAGTCTCGCCTCAGCCTCAGTCACTGTGGCAGCGTATCTAGTTGTTGATCGAAGAACGTCCTACGGCGCCCGGAGCTACGCCCCCGTCATCCAACGACCAAGATCCTGATGGCGTCGCTTGAGGAACGACCAGCGGTACAGCGTCCGACTGCCGATCGGCTAGCTGAAGAACGCGCGTCCACAGTGAGTTACGGGGCCGAAGCACAAGCGACCGCGTTCGACTGCTAGTGCCACTGGGCGGGGAACAGCTCCTTGATCACGGCGTAGGACCAGGTGGCGGTGGGCGTGGTGGAGTTGGTCGACTCGTTCGCGACTGCGGCGAGGGTGACGTCCGCCTTCGGGTCGCGGGTCACCACCGAGCTGAAGCCGAGAATGGCGCCGTTGTGGCCGATGAAATCGTTCAGTACCTCGCAGCCCAGTCCGTAGCCGATGTTGATCGGGACGCCCGGAAACCGGGTTGCCTTGAGTCGGAGCGCCTGGGTGGCCGGCTTGAGCAGCGTTCCTCCCGCGATCTCGTGCCCCCAGGCCCGGAGGTCGTCCAGGCTCGAAATAATCGCCCCAGCGGCGCCGGGAAACGCCGGGTTCAATTCGGTCGCCATCGTCGGTGCGTTCTTGGCGTTGTCGAACGGCGCATTGTTGTCGGTGATGGTGCCGCCGGGCACGTAGCCGACCGGATGCGGGGACGGCAGCGTGCTCGAGGTCGGATAACTGGTGGCGGGCAGCGACAGTCGGGAGATGACCTGGCTGGTGATCATCTTGTCGACCGTCGAGCCGCCGACCTTCGCCAGGATCATGCCGAGCAGTGCGTAGTTGGAGTCGCAGTACTGCAATTGCGCACCCGGAGCGAACGCCGGCTTGTGGGCTTTGATTACCTTCAAGGTGTCCGCGTCGCTCCACGCCAAGGTCGGGTCCGCGACGAACCGCGCCACGGCCGCTTCGTCGGCGGTGAAGTCGAAGATGCCGGACTTCATTCCCAGCATCTGCTGCAGGGTGATCTTCGTGCCGTTGGCGATACCGGGGATGTACCTCTCCAGCGTGTCCGACAGTTTCAGTGCGCCGCCGTCGACCAGTCGCAGGACGGCGCTGGCGGTGAACGACTTGCTGATGCTGGCGATCCGCACGTAGTCCGTCGGGCGGAAAGGGGTCTTCTTAGCCAGATCCGCTGATCCGGCTGTCCGGACCCATTCGGTGTCGCCGACCCAGACCTTCGCGGCCATTCCGGCCAGACCCAGCCCCTGGAACTGGGTGTCGAAGATCTTGTCCAACTTCGCGCGGGTGCCGGCGTCCAGGGAAAACGCGGCTGCTGCGGGCGACGATGCTGTGATGGACGAGGGAGTCACTGTTGCCGACGAGGATGCCGACGACGATGCGGTCGACGACGCGGTGGCGGACGATGCAGCCGACGAAGACGACACCGATGATGACAACGACACTGGTGATGACGACGAAGCCGTCGACGTGCTGGTCGCGCGGCCCGCAGTGCTGCTGGAACAGGCGGCGAGCAATCCTCCGACTCCGACCATCCCACCCAGGCGGAATGCTTGGCGGCGGTCGAAGGTCGGCTTGTCGTTGCTCATCGCAGCTCCCCGAGTAGTGGGCACACGCGCGCTACGCGTACCCGAGTGAGGCATCGTCGCTATCGTCATCGACCATAGTTGACAGTGGAGCGTCTAGTTTGTCGGTTTCCAGGTTCGGCTGCGGTCGTACTGCCGGCCCTGCTCCTCGTATGGGGTCCTCGGAAGAGCCGACCTCCTCAGCGGCCGCGGCCCGCGTTGAGCCGGCAGCTCGGTTACATCAAGTAGCCGACCCCCACTGCAGCCGACAACATGCGACAGGGCCCGCCGCAACTGCGGCGGGGCCCTATTCCTCTGGCCACCACTTTCGTCTCCAGTTCACCGGGCGGTCCGTGCTGCGGGTCAGGCGTGGCCCGACAGCGGCAGCGTCACGGTGACCGCGGTCCCACCGTCCGGGCCGGCCGTGAATCGCAGCGACCCGCCGGCCGCTTCGAATCGGACCCGGCGGGCGGTCAGTCCGATATGCCCACCCGCCAGCCGGACGGTCATCACGTCCGGATCGAAACCCACCCCATCGTCGACCACCATGACCACCGCGTCTACTTCCTGTCGTTGCAGCGTGACCACCACAGAAGATGCCCGGGCATGCTTGACCACGTTGCCGACGAACTCACGGATCGAGAAATAGAGCGGCCCGTCGACCGCGGTCCGTAACTCCGCCGGCCAGTTCTAAGCCGACACCTTCGTGCGCAGCCGGGCCCGCCCGGCCACGGAGGCCAGCAACGTCTGCACCGCCGCCGCCAGCCCGGCCTGCTCCAACACCGCCGGATGCAGGTCCGAGACCGTCGACCGTAGAAGTGCCGTCGACTCCGTCAGTGCGGTCTGTACTGTGACTTGTCGAATTATTTGGCCAGGTTCTTTTCGCGCTATCTGGCCAGGTGATCGTTCATCTGTTCGAGGCTATAACTTGATGCACGGTTGTGACCTGCAGCGATACGACTGAACGCGATAGATGCGGCCAGATAATTCGAATAGAACGTGCCACCTAGTGGTTTGCCTCGGCAGTGTCCTTGGGCTCCAGACGGAGTAATGCTTCCACGTCGCGACCGTCGCTGCCCGACTGCAGGTCGAAGCCCAAGCGCTTCAGCACGGTCAGAGCAGCCGCGTTGCCTTTCGTCGTCTCCGCTTGCACCGCACGGGCGCCCACTGCGGCAGCCTCCCGCAGAACAGCAGCTGCGGCCGCTTGCCCAACGCCATGTCCACGCGCGGCGCGAGTCAGCCAAGCCCCGGTCTCGAGCATGCTCTCGTCGGTAAGCCGCTTGAGTCGCACCGAGCCGACAACCTGGTCATCCACGACGACGGCCCAGGTGGCCTCGCCCACTGGACCACTCAGTCCTGCGCGGCGGTCGCGGTGGAAATTGCGCAGCCAGGCAACACGAGGTGGTGTCCAGGCTCCTGTAGAGGCAGTCAGTTGCGGGGTCACCTCATCAGCGGCGGCATCGGTCGTCGCCGCCTGCACCAGCTCCTCAAGGACGTCTTCGTCCACCGGCGTCAAGACAACGTGAACGGACTGCTGAGCCACCTCAAGTACCTCCGCGTGCGGCCTCGATTCCCGCCCGGCCAGCGTAAGCCGAATTAACTCGCAGAGGAGCGGTCTCTCGAGGCCATCCCAGTAGCCGACCCACCCAGGGGGCACGGACAGCCGCACGGCGGCCAAGGAGGCCTTGTTCGCGCACCGTGCCGCAAGCGGATCGTCTGTCGGGAAGGCCTGGCAGCTTTCCGCCATCAAGTGGATAGCTCACTGCTGATCATCGACGAGGATGGCGGGATGCCCGACGATGCACGCCTGCGCGAGCTGGCGCAGCGGCTGGTCGCCGTGCCGGGAGTCGTCGGTGTTGCCCTGGGCGGCAGTCGAGCGCGTGGTGACCACAGTCCGGACTCCGACATCGACCTAGGCCTGTACTACCGACCCCCGCTGGACGTAGCAGGCCTGCGTGTCCTTGCCCGGCAACTCACCGGTGGGGATGTCGAAGTGACTGAGCCCGGGGCATGGGGGCCGTGGGTTGACGGCGGCGCCTGGTTGGGTATCGAGGGCACCGCTGTGGACTGGCTCTACCGCGACCTGGACCGAGTGCACGCCAGCTGGGACGACGCCCGTGCAGGGCGGTTCGAGTTCCACTTCCAAGTTGGGCACCCGCTCGGAGTGCCGGATTTCGCCTACGCCGGCGAGCTCGCCCTGGGCGTCGTCTTGGCTGACCCCTCCGCAGAACTGGCGGCCCTGCAGCGTGAGCTGGCCGTGTACCGCCGGCCTTGCGCACGGCTGTGGTCGACCGCCTGTGGGAAGCCAGCTTCAGCCTCGACAACGCCCGCAAAGCCGTCTCCCGCGTTGACACGACCTACGTAGCCGGCTGCCTGTTCCGCGTCATGGAGCTGTGCGCCCACGCCGTGCACGCACACTCCGGTCGCTGGCTCGTTAACGAGAAGGGTGCTGTCGCCTCGGCAGGACGCCTCGCCGCAGCACCTGAGGACTTCACCCGCCGCGTACAAGAAGCGATGGCATGCCTCGGTGACGACCCAAGCCGGCTCCGAGCGGCCATCACTGCGGCCTCGGCGTTACTGGACGAGGTCCGCACGGCATGCGAGGACTTACGTCCATGAAGGGGTCCGCTCAGCTCTCTCCGACCGGGCAACTGTCCCAGTTGCCGTTCGGTTATCGGACGCTGCGGGAGAGGATCAACCAGGCAGTGCGGCAGTGAGGTCGAGCTCGACTAATTGGCCGCAGTAACCGAGCGCTGTTACGCCAAGCAGGGTACTGGCTGTGGTGAACGCTTCACCGATTTCCGATCTGGTGAAGCGATCCCACACCG
>CAXSEW010000342.1:0-5140 GCA_964236185.1 uncultured Nakamurella sp.
GTGCACGGTGCTGACGGTTTTCCTGGTGGACGACCACGAGATGGTGCGGCGCGGAGTGGCGGAGCTGGTGAACGAGGAGGACGACCTCACCGTCATCGGCCAGGCTGCGTCCTTTTCCGAGGCGATGGCCCGGATACCGGCGCTGCGCCCCGATGTGGCCGTCCTCGATGTCCGGCTCCCCGATGGGAACGGGGTGGAGTTGTGCCGTGAGCTCCGATCCCGGCTCCCCGGGCTGTACTGCCTGATGTTGACCTCGTTCACCGATGAGCAGGCGATGATGGATGCGATCCTGGCCGGGGCCGCCGGTTATGTCATCAAGGACATCAAGGGCCTCGAGCTCATTTCGGCGATCCGCACGGTCGGCGCCGGCCGGTCACTGCTCGACAGCCGGGCCGCCGCGGCGCTGATGGACAACCTGCGGGCTTCCACCGACAAGCCTGGGCCGCTGGCGGGACTGACCGAGCAGGAACGAGCCGTGCTCGACCACATCGGCGGGGGTCTGACCAATCGTCAGATCGCTGACCAGATGTCCCTCTCGGAGAAGACCGTCAAGAATTACGTTTCCCGGCTCCTGGGCAAATTGGGCCTGGAACGGCGAACCCAGGCGGCCGTGCTGGTGACCCAGCTGCGGGATCGACGGCCGCTGCCCGCACCGGATCGATGACGGCCGGTCCGGTGCCGACGCCGGCGTCCGTGCGAGCCTGAGGTGTTGATCGACGATAGCGACAGCAAGCAGCAGCAGATGGTGACGAGCGCCGAGCGCACTCGGATGGACGCGCTCGTGGAAGCCGTGCTGGGCGTGGCGACCGGCCTGGAACTGGACGCGACGCTCCGGCACATCGTCGAGGCTGCCACTCGTCTGGTAGGCGCGAAGTACGGCGCGCTCGGGATCCTGGACAACCAGGGCATGCTCGGCCAGTTCCTCCACACCGGTGTCGATGTAGGCACCGCGGAGCGGATCGGCGCGTTGCCGACGGGTCACGGAGTGCTGGGCGTGGTCATCGAGGAGCGGTCACCGCTGCGTCTTCACAATCTGTCGGAACATCCCTCGTCGACCGGTTTCCCACCGCACCACCCGCCCATGACGACCTTCCTCGGGGTTCCGGTCCGGGCCCGGGGCGCTGTGTTCGGGCGGCTCTACCTGACCGAGAAAACCGACGGGCAACCCTTCAGCCACGACGACGAGGTGGTGGTCAGCGCCCTGGCCGCGGCGGCCGGCATCGCCATCGACAACGCTCGGCTCTACGACGAAGTGCGGCGCCGCCAGCGCTGGCTCGAGGCCTCCGGCGAGGTCACGGTGCTGCTCCTCGACGACAGCGAGCCGATCGAGGCGTTGCGGCTCATCGCGAACCGCGCGATGGAGCTGACAGCTGCCGACTACACGCTGGTCGCGGTCCCGGCCGTCGTGTCCGACGACCCGGCGGCGGTGACCTCGCTGACGGTCGCGGTATGCGTCGGCATGGGCGCCGACACCGTCATCGGACGCACCATTCCGCTGACCGGCACCACGACCGGGGCGGTGTTCACCGACCAGGTGCCCCGCAACGTCGACACCTTGGCGCTGGACCTGGCCGCCGGCCTCGGCATCGATTTCGGGCCGGCGCTGGCCTTGCCGCTGGGCTCGGGCGGATCCATCGCCGGGGTCCTGTTGGCAGTCCGATCTGCCGGCGGCGCATTCTTCGACGAGTCGCAGCTGGAGGTGGGCGCATCCTTCGCCGACCAGGCGGCGCTCGCGTTGCAGTACGCGGAGAGTCAGACGGCCCGGCGCCGACTCGAGGTCGAGGCGGATCGCGACCGCATCGGACGGGACCTGCACGACCACGTCATCCAGCGGCTGTTCGCCATCGGGCTGTCCCTGCAGACCACGCAACGGCGATCCACCTCACCGGAGACCCGGGACCGGTTGACCGACCACATCGACCAACTGCAGGACATCATCTACGAGATCCGGGCGGCCATCTTCGAATTGCACACCGACGGCGCGGGCACACCGAAGCTGCGCGGCATCGTGGCGCGTGCGCTCGACGAGCTGACCGCCGACGCGGCGCTGCGCGTCACCATCCGGATGGCCGGACCGGTCGACGACCTGCCGGCCGCTCTGGTCGAGCAGGCCGAGGCGGTGGTGCGGGAGGCGGTCAGCAACACGGTCCGCCACGCGCAGGGCAATCAGCTGATGGTGACCATCTCCGCCGATGAGGACCTCGTCGTCAACGTGATCGACGACGGCGTCGGCATCCCGGCGATCGTCGCGCGGAGCGGTCTGCACAATTTGGCCCAGCGCGCTGCCGCACTGGGCGGATCGTTCCGGATCGGGTCACCGGCCGGTGGCGGAACCGACCTGCTCTGGTCGGTTCCGCTGACCCGACAAAGCTGACCCCTGCCGCCTGCCGCCCAGCTGTGGACTTTCGGCCCTAGCCGCTGGCCTGCCCTCGATCGACGATGAGATCGCACGTTGCCACGAGCTGATCGCTCACCACCGCTGAAGAAGGACACCACCGTGAACGACGAGGAACACAACATGATCGTGGCGGGCGTCGACGGATCCACCTCGTCCATGTCGGCAACGCTCTGGGCCGCAGCCGAAGCGCAGCGGCGCGGAGCCTCGCTGTGCCTGGTGCACGCCTATTCGGTGCCGCTGCTGTTCCCCGAGCAGGGGTTCGCTCCACCCGACCTCGGACCGGCAGCAGCCGAGGCGGCCGCCGCAGTCCTGCAGCGGACGCTCATGGCAGTCAAGAAGGCGTATCCCGGTCTGACCATCACCACCACGGCCAGCCAGGAGTCCCCGGTTGCTGCCCTGCGGACGGCGTCCGAGCATGCCGGTCTGATCGTGGTCGGGTCACACGGCAGCCACCAGCTCACCGAGACGCTGCTGGGCTCGGTGGCCGCTCGGGTCAGCGGCCACGCGCACAGCCCGGTGGTGGTCATCCGCACCGACCCGGCCACCCGCCCCGGCGGCGAAGGTCCCGTCGTCGTCGGTCTCGACGGCTCGATCGAGTCCGATGATGCGCTGGCCTTCGCCCTGCAGGCGGCCGCTTCCAGGCGGACCGCACTGCTCGCCGTGCGCATCTGGGACGACACCAGCCTGGACGGATTCCAGGGGAACTACCCAGTCCTGATCGACCGCGACCGGGTGGACGCCGAGGAACGTCAGCTGCTGGCCGACCAGTTGACCGGATGGACCGAGAAGTACCCCGAAGTTCCGGTGCACCAGGTGGTTCTCCGCGGTCGACCGGCATCGGCCCTGCTGGAACTGTGCGAGGACGCCGGGTCGATGGGCCGGCCATGCCTGCTGGTGGTCGGGAGTCGTGGACGAGGCGGTTTCGCCGGCATGGTGCTGGGATCGACCAGTCATGCGCTCATCGCCCGCGCGTCCTGCGGGGTGGCGGTGGTCCGGCCCGACACCGTCCACGCGGTGGTCTGAGGGGCCGTTCGACCCTACCGATTGTTCTGCGGCGCAACGAAAATGGACTGATGACACAGACGATCGACCAGACCAACGAACTGCTGCGGGATGCCGTGCTGGCGGAGCTCCGGTGGGTGCCCAATGTCGACAGCGACCACATCGCCGTATCGGTCGACGGCGGTTGTGTCACGCTGACCGGGTTCGTGCCCACCTATCCGGAAACGTTGCTCGCGGCGAAGGCCGCACTCACGGTCCGGGGGATCACCGCAGTGGCCCGGGAGATCACCGTCCGGGGGCCGTGGGCATCGCCGTCCGACTCGACGATCGGCCTCCAGGCCGCGGAAGCCCTGCAGCGGGCGGTGAATGTGCCCGACACCGTGAAGGTGTCGGTCCACGAGCACACCCTCACCCTGACCGGCGAGGTCACCTGGCAGTACCAGCGCGAGGCAGCGTGCAGGACGGTCAACTACATCCCCGGCGTCACCGCGGTGTCCAACGAGATGACCGTTGCCGCCGGAGCTGTCGGCGCCGGGATCGCCCGGGACATCACCGCCGCGCTGGTGCGCAACGCGCAGTTCGAGGGCGAACACCTGACGGTGAACACCGATACCAGGGGCGTCGTCACGATGACCGGCACCGTGCGGTCGTCGATGGAGAAGCGACAGGCAGAAGCGGTGTGCTGGCGTGCGTCGGGCGTGCGCCGCGTGCTGAATCACCTGGTCATCTCCAGCTGAGGCCAGCGCTCCCGGTTGATCACTGTCCGAGGCCCGTTCTGGACGCGCTCCGACCAGAATGGGCCAACCACGGTGATCAACCAGCTCGTCCGGAGCGGTCAGCCGGAGAGCAACTGGAGCCGATGGAGCCGATGTAGTTCGCGGGTCCTGGGTGGATCAGGGCGTCGCCGGCCGGACGGGCTGCCGCAGGATCGTGCGGCGCTTCCCGGGCGCCACCGTACGGAAGTCGCTGAGGTAGATCTCGTGATGGCGCCCGGCCAGCGCGAAACCCAGGCCGGGGATGACGTCGCGGTGCATGGTGTCCAGCAGTGCGGCTTCGTCGTCGAAGGACCCCACGTGCAGCGCTTGTACGCACGGGCCTTCGTGCAGTACCTCGAGGCGCACGTCCCCGACTCGCGCCGGGGGTTGCCGAGCGCTCACCTGTCGGAGTGCGGTGGTGAACAAGTCGGCGGTGATCCATTCCGGGACCATCGTCATCAACGTCCAATCCCACTGCGATTTGTCCCGGGAGGTGGTGAAGCTGTCCATGTCCTGCGCCCACCACAACCCTTCCAGCGGCATGACCACGTAGTCCCGGTCGAGCGCCAGCTTGCTGGCGAACTTCAGCTTGTAGGCGACCGGGTACAGCGCCGCGACGGACTCGGCGAATGCAGGTGTGTCGGGGTCACCGTGGCCATCGATCATCAGGAACGCGAGGTCGGGCACCTCGACCAGCTCTTGTACACCGCGCTTCGCCCGGTAGCAGTCGAGCTCCTTCTTGAAGTCGCGCTTGCCGGCCATCACGCCTCCGCTTCCACCGCCGCCGTGCGCGGCGACCACGTTGTAGTTTCGGTCGTGACATCTTCGACACACCCATCGCCCACTGTTCATACCGTGCCGGATTTCGCTGATCAGCAGCGTGACATCGCGGCGACCGATCTGATGGTGGCCCGGATGCTCTGACGCGCCAGGTCTTCCCGCGCCGGACCAACAGTTCTGGCTGGCGGGGCTGCTACGGTGCTGG
>CAXSEW010000343.1:0-5082 GCA_964236185.1 uncultured Nakamurella sp.
GATCTGCCCGAGGTCCAGGACGACAATGCCGTGCAAAGGCGCGGCGTTCGTTCCGGTTTCGCCGAACGCCTCGTTCATCTGGGGGCCGGCGTGGGCTTTGCTGCCGCCATCTTGGCCCGATAGGCCGACACCCACGACTGCGTGCGCGGGTCGGCGAAATTCAACGAGAACTCCATCAGGCTGACGTCGACGCCCTCTCGGTGCGGCATCTGCAGCCATACCTCGAACAACCGCTTCTGCGACGCGACGGCGGCGGGCGACTTGCCCAGCAGCGATCGGGCTAGATCGCCGGCGGCCGCGTGCGCCGAACCGGGCTCGACGACCCGGTTCAGGAACCCCCAATCGTCCATCGTCCGGGCCGGGTACATGCCACCGGTGAGCAGCATCTCTTTCGCCCGGGTCAACCCAATGTGCTGCTGCAGGATCGAGATGTCCATGACGCATGGCATTCCGACGTTGATCTCGGGCATGCTGAATTTCGCCGCTTCGGTGGCCACCCGGAAATCGCAGACCAACGACAGGTCGAAGGCCAGTCCCACGCAGTAACCCTCGATGGCGGCGATGGTGGGAATGGCGACCGAGCGGACAGTGGACAGGAACTTCGCCATCAATCGAATGTGCTTGAGCGACGATTCCTGATCGAATCCGGAGAAGTTTTCGATGTACACACCGGCGGAAAAGTTGGCGTTCGCGCCCTCGAAGACGATGACCTCCGTATCGGGCCGACGACCCTCGACGGCCTCGATGATCGCCTCGACGTCCTCGTCGCGCAGTGCATTGAGCTTGCCCGGCCGGTCCAGCTGGATCCAGCGGACACGGTCGTGGTCGATGATGGAGACGATGGAGACGATGGTCATAACGGCTACCTCCTCTACGGCTCAGACCGTCGGCCGGCCGGCGACGTACAGCACTTGACCAGTAACGAATCCGGCGCGGTCGGAAGCCAGAAACTCGACCGCATCCGCGATGTCCTGGGGGGTGCCGACGCGTTTGATGGCGTTCTGGGCGATGGCGGCTTCCTTGACCTTTTCGTAGTCCTGGCCTATGCGCTCGGCCATGGAGCGGGTCATGTCGGTGGTGATGTGCCCTGGAGCCACCACGTTGACGTTCACCCCGAACTGGCCGAGCTCGATCGCCAGGGTCTTGGCCATACCCTGCATTCCCGCCTTTGCGGCTGAATAGTTGACCTGGCCCCG
Organism: uncultured Nakamurella sp.; assembly: GCA_964236185.1. GTDB lineage: Bacteria > Actinomycetota > Actinomycetes > Mycobacteriales > Nakamurellaceae > Nakamurella. Next base: position 1,197 of record CAXSEW010000343.1, read on the forward strand.
ATTGCCGAGCGCGGCCCGGGAGGAGATGAAGACGATCTTGCCGTACCGCTGCGCGACCATGTGTCGCTGCACGGCGCGCGCGAAATTGAACGAGCCGGTCAAATGGGTGGCTATGACATCGGCCCAGTCGGTGTCCGTCATCTTGAAGACCAGGTTGTCGCGGGTGACGCCCGCGTTGTTCACCAGGATGTTAGGGCCACCGAGTTGTTCGGCCACGGCCTGAACGGCTGTATCGACCTCATCGACGACGCTGACGTCGCAGGTCACGGCGATGGCTCTGCCTCCGTCAGCGACGATCCTGTCGGCGGCTGCTTGCGCGGCCCCGCCGTCGCGGTCGATCAGGGCCACGGCGTCGCCGTTGCGGGCAAAGGTCGCAGCGATGGCCTCGCCGATCCCTTGCCCTGCTCCGGTCACTATGGCGACGCGCTCGATCTGTGCCATTTCGGTTTTCCTCACTGTTGGATTGCTGATCGGGTTTCAACCCAGGGCTGCTGTCGAGCCCAGTAATGCCGTCACGCCGCTGGACAGCGTCCCGCCGTTGCCGTGGACGAGCGCTACGTCGCACGCTGCCACTTGCCGCTCGCCGCATTCACCGCGGATCTGTCGTACGGCCTCCACCACCATCAGCAGCCCGAACATGCCTGGGTGGCAGTAGGACAGTCCGCCGCCGCTGGTGTTGACCGAAAGACGTCCGCCAGGTGCGATCGCGCCGTCGGCGACGAACGAACCGGCCGATCCCTTCGCGCAGAATCCGAGATCCTCGAGGAACAGCAGCGTATTGATGGTGAACGCGTCGTAGAGCTGCACCACGTCGACGTCGTCGACCGTCAGACCGGCCATGTGGAAAGCACGAGGGCCCGACTCGACCGCCGGCGTTGTCACGAGATCGGGCATCTGAGAGATGTGTCGATGCGACTGAGCCTCACCCACGCCCAGGACGTAGACCGGGTCGTTGCGGAGATCTCGTGCACGGTCGTTCGAGACTAGGACCACAGCGCCGCCGCCGTCGGTGACCAGGCAGCAGTCCAACGCCGAGAGCGGGCTGGAAACGATCCGTGAGGCCAGGACGTCGTCGATTGTCAGCGGGCCTCGCTCGAACGCCTTGGGGTTCAGGGACGCCCAGGCGCGTGCGGCGACCGCGACTTCAGCCAGATCTCGCCGCGTCGTCCCAAACTGATGCATGTGCCGGTCTGCCGCGAGGGCGTACATGCTGATCGGCGCGCGTGGGCGGTAGGCGGCCTCATACGCCAGCGGTTGCGCCAGGGACACCAGCCGTCCGCCTTGCGATCGTTGGTTGCTGCCATAGACCACCAGCGCGGTTCGACACAGTCTGGCCTCGATCGCCGAAGCGGCGTGCAGAAGGTGGGATACGAACGACGAACCGCCGACGTGGGTCCCGTCGGCGTAGGTGGGACGTAGCCCGAGGTACTCCCCGACGGCCAAGGTGGCTGACACGTCCTGGGCGGAGGCAGAGAACAGGCCGTCGACATCGCGCAACTCAAGGCCGGCGTCGGCGACCGCGCGCACCGCGGCTTGGCCAGCGAGGTCGAAAGAAGTGAAGCCAGGACCCACCTCACCCAGATCTGACTCAGCGGCGCCGACGATGGCCACCCTGCCACGCAGACCAGACGCCCTCACGTCCGAACTCCGTCGAGAGAAAAGACCACGCGGGGTCCGTCGCCGGCGCGGTCGACATGGCTGCTGACGCGCATGCCGGTTGGAATGAGCTCTGGCCCGACTCCTACTACCGAGCTCATCATCCGGAACCCCTCGTCAAGGTCGACCAGTGCGACGCTGTATCCGCCGTCGCGCGAATTGACCCAGGTGTGCGCGTAGATCACTCCCTGACCGGAACTGTCGCACCACCGCAGCGATTGCGATCCGCAGAACGGGCACAGGACGCGCGGATAGAACACCGCCCGGTCACAGTCGCCGCAGCGCTGATAGCGCAGCAGGCCGTCGGATACTCCTCGCGCGAACATCACCGCAGGTGAATACCCATCCGGCATTCAAGCCTCCTCGCGTGTCGGCACGTGCATCACAGTGCAGCTGCGGCGTTGGACCGCATCTAGGGGGGCGATGGCGCCAACCCGCAGGAAATGTATACCATTGCGTTTCCTTGTAGACAATGGTTAGCCTGGGGGTCTGAAACGAGGGAAGTGGATGACACAGACGATCGACGCACCGCAGTATGCAGCCCTGATCGACGGCGCCGTTCAACGGGTCGGAGGTGAAACTCGTGCGGTGGTGAACCCGTACACCCGCCAGCAGATCGGGTCGTTCGAGATTGCCCCGGCTGATCTCGTGGGTGACGCGGTGCGTAGCGCACGCCGCGCCTTTCCGGCCTGGGCGGCGCTCGCCGGTCATCTGCGGGCAGAGGTCCTGCACCGCGTCGCCGACGTGGTCTTGGAGCATCAAGACGAGTTGGCGCGGCTGGAGACTGCCGAGAACGGAAAATTGCTGCGCGAAACCGCCGGCAGCGCAGCCATGAGCGCACGCATGTTCAGGTACTACGCCGGTCTGGCCGACAAGCTTGAGGGCCGTTCCGTACCGATGGACAGTGATCGCTATCTGGACTACACGGTGCGGGAGCCGGTGGGGATCGTCGGTCTGATCCTGCCGTGGAACGCACCGTTGCTGCTGTTGTGCAACAAGCTCGCCCCAGCACTTGCGACCGGAAACTGCGCGGTGCTCAAGCCGTCGGAGTACGCGACGGTGGTCATCGTGCGCTTCGCAGAGCTTCTGCTGGAGGCCGGTATCCCGCCAGGTGTGGTCAACGTCGTGCCCGGGGACGCGCGGACAGGCGCCGCGCTCACCGACGATCCCCAACTGGACCACCTGAGCTTCACCGGTGGCGTGGCCACCGGACGGCTCATCAGCCAACGTGCTGGTGCGATGCTCACCCCGACCACGATGGAGCTCGGCGGGAAGTCGGCCAACATCGTCTTCGCCGATGCTGACCTCGACCGAGCGGCGGCCGGGGTCGTCGGCGGTATCTTCGGCGCGGCCGGGCAGGCATGCGTCGCCGGCAGCCGGCTGTTGATCGAGCACAGCGTGCTGGACGACGTGCTGGATCGCGTCGCCGGGCGGGCCCGCGCCCTGGTCGTCGGAGACCCGACAGACGGCCGCACACAGTTCGGTCCGCTGGCCAACGAACCCAACGTCCGTCGGGTGAAGGCATGCATTGCGTCGGCAGTGGAAGCCGGGGGCAAGCAACTGACCTGCGGCGAGGTGAATACCGACTCGTACTTCGTCGCGCCAACAATCTTCACAGGAATGGATAACCACAGCGACCTCGCCCAGTCCGAGGTGTTCGGGCCGGTGCTGGCGGTCATCCCGTTCCGCGACGAGGCGGACGCGTTTCGGCTGGCCAACGACACCCCTTACGGGCTCGCCGCGGGCGCGTGGACGTCGGATGTCGGCCGCGCACACCGCGCGGCCCGACAACTGAAGGCCGGCACGGTGTGGCTTAACACCTACCGGACGTCGGGCGTGCAGGCGCCGTTCGGCGGTCAGGGGTGGTCGGGCCACGGTCGCGAACGCGGCTTGGAAGGCATCGATCAGTACCTGCGCACCAAGAACGTCATCGTGGACATCACCGGATGAGCCGCTTGCCGCACCAACGCCCGATGGAGCCCACGCATGACTGAGCATGAACCGAGCATCGGCATCGTCGGCCTCGGCAACATGGGTTCGGCGATCGCGCGCCGATTGACCACCGTCGGTCGGGTCCATGCCGTGGAGCTCTCTGGCGAGCGCGCTGCTCTCGCGGCTTCGGCCGGCATCATCATGGAGAACGATCTCGAGGCGCTGGCCGGTTGCTGCAGCGCGGTCGTCCTGCCCCTGCCGAACCCCGCGGCGTCCTCTGCCAGCGTCGACACCCTCT
>CAXSEW010000344.1:0-5078 GCA_964236185.1 uncultured Nakamurella sp.
CTGGACCTCCGGGTACCGCTGATCACCGTCGGTTCCCGCATTCCGGGCATCTCCGGCGTGCTGGTCGACGACATCGAGGTGGGATATCTGGCCACCCGTCACCTGCTCGACCTCGGCCACCGCCGCATCGCCTTCCTCGGCCACGATCCCGATGACCGGTACGGCTTCACGGTGGCCGCGGACCGGGCGCTGGGTTACGCGAAGGCGTTGACGGAATCCGGTGTCGAGATCGACCCGGCGCTGATCGGCTCGACCGGATTCGCGGTGGAAGGCGGAACCACGGCCATGGATCAGCTCTGGCAACGAACGCGCGCAGAACCCGGATGCCGTCCTACCGCTGTCTTTGCAGTGTCCGACGAGGTCGCGATGGGCGTGCTGCACTTCGCACGCACCCATTCGATCCGGGTGCCGGCGGACCTGTCGGTCATCGGCGTCGACAATCACGACATGGCCTACCTGTTCGACCTGACCACCGTCGGACAGCCGGTGCGCGAGCAGGGTCGGATCGCGGCGAGGATGCTGCTGGAGCACATGCAGATCAACGAGCCCAGCCCGCCGCAGGTCGTCACCCTCCGACCGGGGCTGATCAGGCGCGCAACGACCGCCCCTGCACCGAAGGGTTAGCGGTCAGCCGGTCAGCACCCGTTCCCGAACGGCGGACACCTCACGTCCGGTCCGCCGCCGGTCGCCCAGCACCGCGAAGGTCACCATCACCGCTCCGGCGGCGGCCAGCACAACGCCGACCCACATCGTCCCGGTGAGGCCGAAACCGGCCTTGATGACGTAGGCGCCGCCCGCCGCGCCGATGGCGTTGGCGACGTTGAACGCTCCCTGATTGGCCGCCGACACCATGCTCCCGCCCGCGCCGGCCGCCTCGATGATCCGGTTCTGCACGATCGGCCCGAGGGAGAAGCCGACGATGCCGAACACCGTCAGCGTGGCGGTGGCCAGAACTGCGTTGTGCGAGGTGACGGTGAACAGCGCCAGCACTCCGGCGAGGGTGATCAGGCCGACGGCAACGGCCGACAGACCGAATCGGTCGCCCAGCCGCCCGCCGACCAGCGCGCCGATGGTCGTGCCGACGCCGAACAGCACCAGCACTATCGTGACGGCGCTCTCGCTGACCCCGGCGAGCTCGGTCATGATCGGGCTGATGTAGCTGTAGACGGCGAACAGCGAACCGAACCCGATGGTGGTGATGCCGAGTCCGAGCCAGACCTGCCTGCGGCGGAAGGCGGCCATCTCGACGCGGAGATCGATCCGGATGTCGTCGTCGGGCAGCCAGGCCCGCAGCGCCGCGATGGTGACGGCGCCGATCACCGCGATCAACACGAAGATCCACCGCCAACCGATGTGCTGACCCAACCAGGTGGCTCCGGGCACGCCGACCACGTTCGAGATGGTGAGGCCGAGGAACATCAGCGAGATGGCCTGCGTGGCCTTCTCGGGCACGACCGCCCGGCGCGCCGCGATCGCGCCGACCCCGAAGAAGGAGCCATGACCCAGCGCGGTGACGACGCGGGCGATCATCAGGACGGTGTACGACGGCGCCAGCGCGGACAGGGTGTTGCCGACGATGAACACACCCATCAGCGACATCAGCGTCTGGCGGGTGGTCAGCAGGCTGGACAACGCGGTGAGTATCGGTGCGCCGACCATGACGCCGATGGCGTAGGCGGTGATCAGCAGCCCCATCGCCGGCACGGTCACCGACAGTCCGTCGGCGATCTGGGGTAGTAGGCCGATGACGACGAATTCGGTGCTGCCGATGGCGAAGGCGCCGATAGCGAGGGGGACGAGGGCGCGGGGCAAGGCCGGTCTCCTGTGGTGAAGAAGTGTGCGTGGACAGGACCGCGTCGTCCGACCCCGATTGTGCGCCTGACGAAGCATCTTGTCGAATCGTTTCGATCAGACGTGCGGAACGGGTTCCGGACGGTGCGCGATAATGAGCACCGCGAGCGCCCCGGCGGACGTCCGACCCGTCTGGGCCGGCTCAGTACGCCGGCAGTGCCCGGATGGCCCTCACCGCAGCAACAGCACCTCTCCGTCCAACGCCGGCCGGCGCGCCGGCCTGAGAAAGGATCACTCCCATGCCCCTTGCCACTCCGCAGACCTATGCCGCGATGCTCGACCGGGCGAAGGAGGGCGGGTTCGCCTACCCCGCCATCAACATCACTTCGTCGGAGACCATCAACGGCGCCATCAAGGGCTTCGCCGACGCCGGCAGCGACGGCATCATCCAGGTCTCCACCGGCGGCGCGGAGTTCGCGTCCGGGACGTCGATCAAGGACATGGTGGTCGGAGCGGTCGCGTTGGCCGAGTTCGCCAAGGTGGTGGCCGACAGGTACGACGTGACCGTCGCGCTGCACACCGACCACTGCCCGAAGGACAAGCTGGACCTCTTCGTCCGGCCGTTGCTGGAGATCTCCGCGGAGCGGGTGCGCAACGGTGGCCATCCGCTGTTCCATTCGCACATGTGGGACGGCTCGGCCATCCCGCTCGACGAAAACCTCGAGATTGCCAAGGAGCTGCTGGCGCTGACCAAGGCCGCCAACATCATCCTCGAGATCGAGGTCGGCGTCGTCGGCGGCGAGGAGGACGGGGTGGCGCACGAGATCAACGACAAGCTCTACACCGCCCCGGGCGACTTCATCTCGACCGTGGAGGCATTGGGCGTACCGACCAACGAGTCGTACATCGTGGCCGCAACCTTCGGCAACGTGCACGGCGTCTACAAGCCGGGTGGGGTCACCCTGCGCCCGTCGGTGTTGCGCGAAGGTCAGGACGCGCTGGCCGAGCACCTCGGGCAGCCGGCCGGTTCCAAGCCGTTCGCCCTGGTCTTCCACGGTGGCTCCGGATCGAGCGCCGAGGAGATCGCCGAGGCGGTGTCCTACGGTGTTGTGAAGATGAACATCGACACCGATACCCAGTACGCCTTCACCCGCCCGCTGGTCGGCCACTTCTTCAGCAACTACGACGGTGTGCTCAAGATCGACGGCGAGGTGGGCAACAAGAAGGCCTACGACCCGCGGTCCTACCTCAAGCTCGGTGAGGCCGGTCTGGCCGCTCGCGTGGTCGAAGCCTGCCAGCAGCTGGGTTCCGCCGGAACGTCGCCCGGCGCCAAGTAGACGGCCGGCTCGTCAGGCCGGGTTCGGGGACGGCTGAGTCTCTTCCCGCACCTGGTCTTCGCCGGCGCGTGCCGGTTCTGGGGCGCATGGTGAGGCACCGGCGTTCGATGCTCCCGGTGGCCGACCCGCGGTGAATTGCACCGAAGTGATTACTCCGAATGAGTGCGTGTCGTAGTCCGGTATGCACTGCGACCTGCGAATATTGTGTGTGCTGGGGCCCTTGTTACTTGTGGGACTCGTCATCTACGGTGAGCTGGGCCACCCGTTCAGGATGAGCCTGCCGGCGTCGGTGGCCCCCGCTCCGCCTGTCCGGCATCTGCAGTACTCGAGCAGAGTGGTCGAGCGGGGACGCAGTCACAGCGGTGTCGGGCAAGGGGAAGAGGCACCGCCGCGATGTGAACGCCAGTAGGGTCTCGTGACCCGTCGTGTACAGCGCTGACCTGGTCTCCAGGTCAGCTCTGCTGTGCTGTCTGGCGTTCGCGCGCACGGCGGACGGCGGCCGGACAGGGACGCACCTGTGCGCAGAGCACTGGCTTTCGGCACCACCATCGCAGCACTGTCGGCCGGCATCATGGTCTTCCTGTCCGGTTCGGCCTCGGCCGACCCGTCGGCGTCGGCCTGGCACGCGCTCCGGCAGTGCGAGTCCACCAACAACTACGCCATCAACACCGGTAACGGGTACTACGGTGCCTATCAATTCGACCTGTCGACCTGGCGATCAGTGGGCGGCTCCGGCTCACCCGCCAACGCCAGCCCGGCGGAACAGGACTATCGGGCCCTGTATCTCTACCGGATGCGTGGCTGGTCGCCTTGGACCTGCGCGTCGATCGCCGGTCTGCGCGAGGACTCCAGCGCCCGGTCCGGAGTGGTACCCAGCAGGGCGGACAGCGCCTACATCGGCGGCGGTGGGAGTCCGGCCCCGGCCCCGGCGCCGGCCCCCGCACCGACACCGACTCCCACCCTGAACTGCCGTCTCGGTTCCTCGACTGCGCCCGCCTGGGGTGGCACCACCTTCACACCGGGGCACACCTATCGAGCGCTGTCCTGCTGGCAGAAGCAGATGGCGACCCGTGGCTACCACTTCACCGGTACCGGTTACTTCGGTTCCAACACCCTCGCCGCTGCGCATGACCTGCAGAGCAAGTCGGGTATCAAGCAGAGCAACGCCATCGATTCCCGCACCTGGACCGCGGCGTGGAGCAAAGCCGCGCCGGCCCCGAAACCGACACCACAACCAACTCCGAAGCCGACTCCGAAGCCCGTGACCGGCACCTGGCCAGGGTTGACGGCGGCCGCCTGCCACGTCGGTGCTGCGAAGGCGCCGGCCTGGCCGGGAGTGTCGTTCAGCCCGGGCGCATACAACAAGAATCTCGCCTGCTGGCAGATGCAGATGGGCAGGCGGGGGTACCCGCTGACCGGCGTCGGTTACTACGGCGCGAAAACGCTGGCCGCGGCCAAGGACATCGAGAACCGCAATGGTCTCGGTGGCAGCGGACTGATCGGCCCGAAGACCTGGAAGGCGGCGTGGGAGGGCAAGGCAAGGGCCTGACCGCGAGCACTCCGATGCGCCCTCGCCGCATGTCAACGGAAATCTGCTGATCAGTAGCCATGAATCCGTAACGTCCGGCAGAGGCAGGGCGACGAACTAGAGGTGAAGACGCCGCAAGGCGTCGACAGCGCCCGTTTCCACCCACGCCGGGTCTGGGAACGGTGCCAGAGAGGCCCAAGTCATGCCGACTTGGGCCTCTCTGCTGTCCGTCGGTCGACGCTCCGACCAACAACCGATGACATCGGTGTCTCGCTGTCCGGAGTGGAACCGACGTGGTCGATCCGCCGCCACCGGCAGCAGTGTCCGGGGCGGCGCAGCCGATCAGCAGCAGTGCGCTGGCGACCAGGAGCACAGGCGCCACCACCGTGGGACGGCGGTCGACCAGGCCAGGGATCAGCATG
>CAXSEW010000345.1:0-5070 GCA_964236185.1 uncultured Nakamurella sp.
ACAACAACGCTGCCGCATCCGTCGGCGTGGTGAGCTTCGACGGCGGAACGCTGAACTGGTCGGGGGCTCTGGCAAAGGGAACGAGCGTTCAGATCACCTACTCGGTCACCACCGACGTCGCCGACCCCGGCAACGCCGTCCTGACCAACCACGCAGTATCGACCTCGGCGGGCAGCAACTGCCCGGCGGCCGGTATCGATCCACGGTGCGCCACATCGACGGCGATCGCCGCCCGGTTCATTGCACTGTCCGGCGCCACCAACTCGTTCACCCTCACCGGTCTTCCGGGCGCCACCGTGACCGGAAACGGCGTCGTCACCATGAAAGTCACCACGAACAATGTGAGCGGCTACACCGTCACGGTCGAGCCCGCGTCCGGCGCACTGCTCGGCCAAACGCCAGGCAACCCCGACACCTTCCCGATGAGCAATCTGTCCGTCCGAGCCAGCGGAACGTCAGAATTTCAGTCGCTGCTGCGCGGCACCGCAACTTTGGTGCACCAGCAACACGGCCCGTCGGGTGCAAATGGCGATGTTGTCAGCAATGATTTCCAGGTTCGAATACCGTTCGTCAACGCCGATACTTACTCAGGAACACTCGAGTACATCACCTCGGCGCAGTGAGGAGAAACGAATGAAAGCGGTACCACGTCTCAGAGCACTGATAGCCGCCCCGCTGACGGGATTGGCACTACTTACGGCCGTTGCCAACCCGACAACGGCTGGTGCCAGCGCACCGACCGTTGCTACACACCCGATCGCCGCACCGTCAGGGATCACAACGCCGGGCCCGCTGGCCCAGCTGACTTCGTCAAAATCTGAAGTCACCCCAACGGAGTCGTCTGCGCAGTCGACATCAGCGACGCCGAACGCGGCGCCTGCGGCCACGTCCGGCCCGCAGCTGAGCATCGCTGTAGACAATGGTCGGAAATCGGCGGCCTTCGGAGAGTCATTAAAATACGTCCTGACCATCACGAACTTGGGGTCCGTCGAGGTGAAAGGTCTGCGGGTCACCCAGTCGGTGCCAGGCGGTCTCACCCTCGTCGAGGCTGACGGTGGTGGGCGTTTGAAGTCCGGCAGCATTGGTTGGAACGTTGACCTGAAGGCGGCCAGAGCAGTCACCTTTCACGTCACGATGAGGGTGTCCGCTACCCCAAAGGACCTTCTGCGGGTGGCCACCGTGGCCTGTGCGAGTCTTCCGGCCGGACCTGCACCGATAGTGTGCGCCTCCCACAGCGACCGCCTGCCCGCAGGCGCAGCGGCGGCCGCCGCCGCCGCGTCGTCGGTCGCCGTCAGTGGCGCCGGGAACCCTGATGTCGCGTTGGCGTCCGGGCCGCGCGCATCCGGTTGGCATCGCACCGTATGGTTGTTGATCCCCGCGGTCATCATCGTGTTATTCGTGGCCGTATTCATCCAGCGGCGGCGACGCTCAGCATCGGTGGTGGTCAAATGACCCAGTCCACCCCGGCTGTCACCTCAACACTTGGGCAACGTTGATCAAATTGGATGACTGCCGACTCCACGGTTAAACCAGGTGCAGTCAGTTCTATTCGGCGACCAACGCCAGCTCCTGCGCGCCTCGAGCCAGGGACGCAGATGCACCTCGGCGATTTGCCTACCGACGGCCGGCCATGCTGTGGACCTTCGCCGATGCGCTGGAGCGCGGAGAAATCGGTGGAACCACCGCGTCGACCGATCGATGGGGTGTGCTGCCGCCGGTCCACGCCACCCGCCTGCTGTCCGACGGGACAGAGCGTCGTTGACACATCAGCTGCATTGACTTCGGGCGGCGCCAGGCCCCGAAGTCCTGCGGCACTCAAGGCCCGGCGGTGACTCGTTCGTCGACGGGCCGGCATTATCATTAACGCAGTGATTGCATGGGGGCGAGCTGGAGCGCCATCCACGGCGCGTGTGAGCAAGCGACCGTCGCGGCCTGCTATCGGACGGATGCCACGATCTGCCTGATCCAGCTGCACGGCCACGGCTCGGCGCAACCATTGCATGTGGTGCTCGTTGCCTGGGACCGGTGATGCTGAACGGCGACCGCGCGGTCCAGAGCAGCCACTACCCGGTCCGTGCCGCCTCTGGCCTCGGCCTTGCGTAAGTGTTCCTGCACCATGACAGTCAGCTCGACGTCGCTGAGCGCCGCCACTTCCTGTCGCCACTGAGCAGTCACCTTCACCCGGCCAACCTTCCAGCGCGTCCATCGAACCGGTGTGCCGTCAAAGGTGATGTGACCCTGTGCTGTACCAAGTTTGCCGGCTGTGGATGTAGTCGGCGGCACCTGGGCAATCGTTACAGAACGCTCCACCGGTGGGTGCGACGGTGCAATATCCTCTGCCTCATTGCTTTACTTCGTGAAGATATGCAGGTCGTATCAGTTCGCTGCGGTGCCGTGTCGATGCACCCGTTGTAGGCTCCTCGGCGCCGCGAGGATTTGGCATCGATGTCCCAGGGTGCGCAATTGTGCGGCTGACGATGCTCTATCGAAGTTCGGCGCCGAAGCGTTGTCCAGCGCTAGATCGACAAGTGCCGATGTGTCCATGACGTCAGCCATGCCGTGTCGGCGCCACGTCCCTTCAGCGTGCAGGCCCTGCCGCGTCCAGTCCGCGCTCCAGAGAGGCGAGTGCCACTGCGAGCTTCCTCCGTTGGCCGGATCAGCTGCCCCAGTGGTCTTGGCGGCGCGGTCTTGATTCGCGATGGCGCGAGTCTTTCCGTCGACGATGGGCGGGGCTGCCGCAGGAGGCGGTGACAGTCGTGCAGTCCGCTGGTAACGGAACGGCAAATTTTGCTAGGCGCGTGAAGGGCGCCGACGCGCGCCTCGCTGCTACAATCAGTTATAACATAGTTACACACTGTTAGTGTTAAGCGGTATCGTCTGCGCGACTGCCGCTGAATGACTCGCGATGACCGCCAACGGAGTGAACCATGCATACGGAGCCGATCATCGTCCAGACATGGCAACGAATCCGAACTGAAGCCCTCGCCGCCTGGACCGTCCTATGAACATCCATGGGCATCGTTCATCTGTTGACCAGCCGACCGCGGCGCCGAAAGTGTAGGCGTTGCATGTGTACCTCACAGCCTCGGTCCTTGGTATCGCGGCGTATTTTTGCTCCCACAGCCCGCGCAGAACTTGGCGTTCATCGGGTCCAACGCGATGGCACTAACTGCCATTTTGGTGGTAGTCCACCGCCGCCGACTGACCCCGACGGCCGGGTGGCTGCTACTGGCTGCCTTTCCGGCCGCCACTGGTGTCGGGAACATCGTCTACTTCCTCAACGCAACTCTCCGCCACGTCGAACCCTTCCCCTCCATCGGCGACGGCGCTTTCCTCGGCGGGTACCTGCTGCTCGCCGCCGGACTCCTTCGGCTGCAACACGCACGCGCTCCGCGGCGAGATCGGGCGGCTGTGCTGGATGCGGCGATCATCACCGTCGGCTTCGCCGCCGCGTCCTGGATGTTCTTCATGGCACCACTGCTGCACGACCCGGCGTCCACGGTGTTCGAGCGGCTCACCGCCGTCGGCTACCCCGTCGCCGACGTCCTCATCGTCGCGGTCGCCGCCAGGTTCTTCCTTGCATCGCGGCGCCGCACTCCGGTTTTCAGGTGGCTCGCCGGGACGGTCGTGGTGATGCTGATCGCCGATACGACGTTCGCGGTGCTCAACCTCCTGGGTGTATACAGCACTGGGCATCCGGTGGATGCACTCATCCTGGCCTACAACCTCGGATGGGGAGCCGTGGTTTTGCATCGCGACGCCATCGACCTCACGTCGCTCCCGCCGGTCGTGGAAGCCAGACCGAGTTGGTGGCGACTGTCCGCGCTGGCCGCCGCGTCGCTCATCGCACCGACAGTGCTGCTCGTCCAGGTGTTGACCGGGCAATCTGAGGACACAGCGGTGTTGGCGGGAGCGTCCGGCGTGCTGTTTCTGTTGGTTGTGGCAAGAATGGCCGGACTGGTCAGAGCACTGGAGCTGGTCCTGGCCCAGCGGCGTCAGTTGGAGTCAGAACTGCAGCATCGCGCCCAACACGACGACCTCACCGGGCTGGGCAACCGACGGATGTTCGCCGACCGCGTCGAACAAGCACTCCAACGGCAACCAGACGGCGGCGTCCAGGTGCTGTTCTTAGACCTCGACCGGTTCAAAGCCATCAACGACAGCCGCGGCCACGGCGCCGGTGACCAACTGCTCATCACCATTGCCCGGCGGCTGTCCGGTGCCCTAAGCCCCGGCGACACCATCGCCCGGCTCGGCGGGGACGAATTCGCAGTGCTGCTCGGCGACGACGGCATCGACCGTTCACTGGACTCACTGCGGGCACAGCTCAGCGCGGTAGTCGAACAGCCCGTGCCACTACAGGGACTGGACCTCACCGTCTCGGCCAGTATCGGCGCTGCGCAGGGAAATCCGCAGGACACCCTGGAAAATCTGATGCACCGCGCCGACATGGCCATGTACGCGCAGAAGGCCAGAGTCGACAGACGCGCCACCGCCCATCCGATTACTGCAAGAACGACCGCAGACGTTCCAGGCGATCACCCGACCCCGACCGGTCACATCGAGCCGGCCAGCAGCTAACCGCCACCTGGGCCAGACGAACTTCCATCTTTCGTGCGCCCCGTACTGCTACCCGACGGGGTCCGATCACGGTGCTGAGGACGCGTCGCGAAGTCGAACAACGTGACCCTACAACGTCACTGCGCGAGCGGACGCGGGGATTTAGTTCCGTTGAACCTACCGCCATTGTCCCGCCAACGACAGGTCAATCAAGCGCGCCTAGCGGCATTTGCGAAAGCCGGCGCTCTCGGGTGTACGCATCACGCGCGGCTTTCAAGTCATCGCGGGCAACCACTGCACCCTTATGGATAGCGGCCTGGGCGCGATGGTTATACAGGACCGAGCTGTCGGTCATCGCCTCGAGCTCGGCGGATGCCAAGCTGTCGGCGACGATCGCGCGTTCGTACCAAGTCGCATTTGATTCTTCTGGTCTATATGGCATAAGTGAAGTATAGGGGCTCATCGCAATCGAAGGTGTAGTCCCGGCCTGAATCCGCCGGTCTCCAGCAG
>CAXSEW010000346.1:0-5064 GCA_964236185.1 uncultured Nakamurella sp.
GGCAACGGCGTGGTCATCGATCCCGGTGTGCTGCTCACCGAACTGGGCGGACTGGACGAGCGCGGCATCGACACCGGCCGGCTGTTCATCTCCGCCGACGCGCATTTGATCATGCCGTACCACGTGGCCATCGACAAAGTGTCCGAGCGCTACCTGGGCGACGCGAAAATCGGCACCACCGGCCGCGGCATCGGGCCCGCCTACCAAGACAAGGTGGCCCGGCTGGGCGTCCGGGTGCAGGACCTGCTCGACCCGTCGATCCTGACCCAGAAGGTGGAAGCCGCTCTCGACATCAAGAACCAGATCCTGGTCAAGATCTACAACCGCAAGGCTCTCGACCCCCGGCGCATCGTCGACACCGTGCTCGAGCAGGCGGAGGGCTTCAAGCACCGCATCGCCGACACCCGGCTGCAGCTCGGCGAGGCCGTGCGCCGCGGCGAACACATCCTGCTCGAGGGGTCGCAGGGCACGCTGCTGGACGTCGACCACGGCACCTATCCGTTCGTCACCTCCTCCAACCCGACGGCCGGCGGCGCGGCGGTGGGGTCCGGCCTCGGGCCGACGTCGATCACCTCGGTGCTCGGCATCCTGAAGGCGTACACCACCCGGGTCGGCTCGGGTCCGTTCCCCACCGAGCTGGAGGACGAGTGGGGGGAGTACCTGCGCAAGACCGGCGGCGAGATCGGCGTCACCACCGGTCGGCTGCGGCGATGCGGCTGGTTCGACGCGGTGATCGCCCGGTACGCGACCCGGGTGAACGGCATCACCGACTACTTCCTCACCAAGCTCGACGTGCTGTCGTCGCTGGAGACGGTGCCGATCTGCGTCGCCTACGACGTCGACGGCCAGCGGCACGACGAGATGCCGCTGACGCAGACCGGTTTCCACCATGCGAAGCCGATCTACGAGCAGCTGCCCGGCTGGTTCGAGGACATCTCCCACTGCCGCACCTTCGAGGAGCTGCCGGGAGCGGCCCAGGTCTACGTGCGCCGGGTAGAGGAGCTCTCCCAGGCGCGGGTGTCGGCCATCGGCGTCGGTCCCGGCCGCGACCAGACGATCGTCGTGCACGACGTGCTGGCCGGCTGAGCCGCCCATACCCCAGGCAGCCCCCCCATCATGCGCAGAACGGGCGACCGGCAGCGGGAACCGGAGAGACCGTCCGGTACGCCGGACGAGCGGGCCGAAGCGATCATCGGCGCCGCGATGGCGAGCGACGTCCTCGAGCAGCAGGAAGTGGTGCGGCGCAGCCGCGAGTCGCTCGCACTCGGGCGGCGTTATCACGGTCACGACCGCGACGAGACGCTGCGCCTCGAGTCCGCGCTCGGCGCCGCGGAGCGGTACCTGGCCGTGATCGAGCGCCGGCAGGCCGACTGGCGCCGGAACCGGGCCTTCGACCGTGACCTCGTCGAACGGGTGCTGCTGATGGCGCGGATTGCTGATTTCCGCGAGGCGGCTCGCCGTGGACGGGAAGCGGTATCAGCTCCACCGCCGGTTCGAGCAACCGCTGACGAGGTCCCGCCGGTCACCAACGTGGACGCGGTCGCCCGCTATCTGCGGGCTCACTCCCCGCCGCTGCCCGGCTGAGTGACGCTGTAGAGATCAGCTCCAGTGCACCCGTACCTTCTCCCGCCAGAGGCCGAGCACCGGTGCATCACCGTGCTCGGCCATCTCGTCGCCCCGGTTCCACAGCCCGAGGTAGAGCGCGCAGGCGGAGCCGGTCAGGGTGGCGTCCGGCTGGGCCGCCGCACCGGGTGAGCTGACCGGCGGTCCGGTACCGATCCGCACCGTCCAGGATCGCCTGGTGTCCGTCGGCTCCACCGTCGCCACGATCGGCTCGTCGGCGCGCAGGGCCGACGTCGGCCGCGGCACGACCCCCATCAGCAGCTCGTCCAGGCCGTCGACGGCCAGTTCCACGCCGATGCCGGTGCTGCCGGCCAGTGGCACGTGACCAAGCGTCGCGGCCAACATGTCCACCCGGTGGACCGTCGTGTCGTGGGCCGAGCGCCGGGCCCAGAACAGCCGGGGCGAGGGCGCGTCGTGCAGGAACACCAGGCCGGTGTCGGGGCCGGGCTTCCTCAGCGCTGCCACCAGTCCGGCAGTGGCCGCCCGGTGCCACTCCAGCAACGATCTGCGGCCGGTCGGCGCCGCCATCGCGGCCTCGAGTTCGGCGTCGGTCAGGTTGTCCGGACGGCCGTCGCCGACGATGGCGGCCGCCCACCGGCAGACCCCGCCGTGGTGGCGCAGCAGGTCGGCGACCGTCCAGCCCGGACAGGTGGGCACCGGGTCGGTCAGGACGGCCTCGGCTGCGGCGGCGGTCAGCGCGTCGGCGCTGTCGATGATCACGGCGAGATGATCGTCGAAGGTCATCGAGGTGGGCATTGCTCCACTCTGGCATGAGCGACCGACAGCTCCGGCGCAGCGGCTATGGTCGGGGCCGTGCGCATCCTCGTCGTCGGTTCCGGTGCCCGGGAGCACGCCCTGCTCCGGGCGCTGCGAAAAGATCCGGCAGTCACCGAGCTGCACGTGGCACCGGGCAACGCCGGCACGCTCGCGTTGTCCACCGCGCATCAGTTGGACGTCGCCAGTCCCGCCGCGATCGCGGAGCTGGCCGGCGCGCTCGCCGCCGATCTGGTGGTGATCGGCCCGGAGCTGCCGCTGGTGCTCGGGGCCGCTGACGCGCTGCTCGCCGCCGGGATCCCGGTGTTCGGGCCGACCGCCGCCGCCGCCCGCATCGAGGGCTCGAAGGCTTTCGCCAAGGACGTGATGGCGGCGGCCGGCGTTCCGACGGCCGCGTCGACGTCGGTGCTGACCGCCGCCGAGGTGGATGCCGCCCTCGATCGGTGCGGCGCGCCGTACGTGGTCAAGGACGACGGGTTGGCGGCCGGCAAGGGCGTCGTCGTCACCGGCGACCGGGCGGTCGCCGCGGGACACGCCCTGGCGGTGCTGGACAGCGGTCACCCGGTGCTGGTGGAGGAGTATCTCGACGGGCCGGAGGTGTCGTTGTTCGCCGTCTGTGACGGGCGGCGGGCGGTTCCGCTGCTGCCCGCGCAGGATTTCAAGCGGCTCGCGGACGGCGATGCCGGGCCCAACACCGGTGGCATGGGCGCCTACGCCCCGCTCGCCTGGGCGCCGCCCGACCTGGTCGACGATGTGCAGCGCACGGTGCTCGAGCCGGTGCTGGCCGAGATGGCCCGCCGGGGAGCGCCGTTCACCGGGTTGCTGTACGCGGGGCTGGTGCTCACCGCCGACGGGCCGAAGGTGATCGAGTTCAACTGCCGCTTCGGCGATCCGGAGACCCAGGTGGTGCTGGAGCTGCTGACCGCCCCGCTCGGTCAGCTGCTCGCCGCCGCAGCCGCGGGGGCCCTGGACGCGGCCCCGCCGCCGACGTGGAAACCGGGTGCGGCGGTCACCGTGGTGATCGCCGCCGAGGGCTATCCCGGTTCGCCGGTGACCGGTGATGTGATCGACGGGGCCGGGCAGGACGGCATCCTGCACGCCGGAACCCGCCTCGACGATCAGGGCCGGGTGCTGTCGGCCGGCGGCCGGGTGCTGTCGGCGACGGCGGTCGGACCGGATCTTCCGGCGGCGCGCGAGCGCGCCTATCAGCTGGTCGGACAGGTGCGGCTGCGCGGCGCGCAGTTCCGTACCGACATCGCCGCCGCGATGCCTACCGGCGGCGCTGTCACTGCCGCAGGCACAACGGCCGCCGCCGCGACGCTGCCGTGACTGGCCCCGTGAGCAGCGCGCGAGTGCAGGCTGCCGGTGCACTGTTCGGCCCGGCCGACCGGGCCGCCGTGGCGCCGTTCCACGTCATGCGGGTGATGACGGCAGCCGCGCGGCGGGCCGAAACCGGCGCGCCGGTCTACAACCTGACGGCCGGCCAGCCGTCCACCCCCGCGCCGGCGCCGGTACTGGCGGCCGCCCGCCGGGCCCTGGACCGGGAGTTGCTCGGCTACACCGAGGCGCAGGGCCTGGCGCCGCTGCGGTCCGCCATCGCGACGCACTACCGGGCCAGGTACGGCCTCGACGTCGACCCGGCGCAGGTCTACGTCACCACCGGCTCGTCCGGAGGTTTCCTGCTGGCGTTCCTGTCGGCGTTCGACGTGGGCGACCGGGTCGGGTTGGCCCGCCCGGGCTACCCGGCGTACCGGAACATCCTGCAGGCGCTCGGATGTGAGGTGGTGGACCTGCCGTGCGGTCCCGAGACGCGCTATCAGCCGACCCTCGAGATGGTCGCCGGGCTGGGACTGGATGGACTGGTCCTGGCCTCGCCTGCGAACCCGACCGGCACCTCGTTGGAAGCGGCCGAGCTGAGCGCCCTGGCGTCGTTCTGCGGCGGCAACGGCATCCGGCTCATCTCGGACGAGATCTACCACGGCATCAACTACACCGGCAGCCCGTCCTGTTCCTGGTCCACCGACCGGTCGGGCTTCGTCGTCAACTCGTTCTCGAAGTACTTCTCGATGACCGGCTGGCGCATCGGGTGGCTGTTGATGCCGGACGACCTGGGCGATTCGATCGATGCCCTCGCCGGCAACCTGGCGATCTGCCCGCCGGCGCTGGCTCAGCATGCGGCCATCAGCGCCTTCGAGGCCTACGACGAGTGCGACGGCCACGTCGCCCGGTACGCCCGCAACCGCGGGGTGATGCTGGACGGGCTGCGCGCCCTGGGCATCGACCGGCTGGCCCCGGCCGACGGGGCGTTCTACGTGTACGCCGACATCGGCCACCTCACCGACGACTCCCAGGAGTGGGGCCGGCGGCTGCTGGACACCACCGGTGTGGCGGTCGCGCCGGGCATCGACTTCGACCAGATGGACGGTGCGCGTTCCATCCGGCTGTCGTTCGCGGGTGCGACGGACACGATCACCACCGGCCTGCATGCGCTCGGTGGCTTCCTGCACGCCTGAACCCAGCTCAGCCGACCAGCAGCGAGAATCCGTCCGGCCCGGCCACAATCGACACCTCGGTGAGGCTGTCCACCACCAGGTCTGCATGCAGGTCGGCGCGCAGGCTGGTGGTGGTGACGGCGTGGCGCTCGATGGTGGCCAGCAGCGACGCCGG
>CAXSEW010000347.1:0-5062 GCA_964236185.1 uncultured Nakamurella sp.
GGCGTCGAACGGGTACCGCGGCTTCCTAGAATGAGCAGGTGAATCCCGCCCAGCTGGCCGACGCCGTTCGCGCCGCCCTGTCCCGCGCCGTCTCCGCCGGTGACCTGCTCGGCAGCGTGCCCGACGACATCGTCATCGACCGCCCGCGCTCCCGGGAGCACGGCGACTATGCGACGCCGGTCGCGCTGAAACTGGCGAAGTCCACCGGCACGCCGCCGCGGGTGATCGCCGACGTGGTGGCCCGCTACCTCACCGGCACGCCGGGGATCTCCTCGGTCGATGTCGCCGGCCCGGGATTCCTCAACATCCGCCTCGACACCGCGGCCGCCGGCGCGGTGGTCGGCCAGGTGGTGGCTGCCGGTGCCGGCTATGGATCGTCGGATGCGTTGGCGGGGTTGAACATCAACTTGGAGTTCGTCTCGGCCAACCCGACCGGGCCGGTACACATCGGTGGGGCCCGGTGGGCGGCCGTCGGCGACGCGCTGGGCCGGGTGCTGAGCACCCAGGGCGCCACCGTCGTCCGGGAGTACTACTTCAACGACGCCGGCGCCCAGATCGACCGGTTCGCCCGGTCGCTGCTGGCCGCGGCGCGTGGGCTGCCGAAGCCCGACGACGGGTACGGCGGCGATTACATCCTGGCCATCGCCGACGCCATCACGGCAGCTCGGCCGGGCGTCCTGGACCTGCCGGACACCGAGGCGACGGAGGTCTTCCGCGTCCAGGGTGTCGAGCAGATGTTCACCGAGATCAAGGCCACCCTGCACGCCTTCCGGACCGATTTCGACGTGTACTTCCACGAGGACTCGCTGCATGCCAGCGGGGCGGTCGGAAAGGCGGTGACCCGGCTCAAGGACTCCGGGCACCTGTACGAGAAGGACGGCGCCTGGTGGATCAACTCCACCGACTACGGCGACGACAAGGATCGCGTCGTCATCAAGTCCGACGGCGGTCCGGCCTACATCGCCGGCGACCTCGCGTACTTCCTGGACAAGCGGTCCCGCGGCTTCGATCTGTGCATCTACATGCTCGGCGCCGATCACCACGGTTACATCAGTCGGCTCAAGGCCGCCGCCGCGGCGTTCGGTGACGACCCGGACGTGGTCGAGGTGTTGATCGGCCAGATGGTCTTCCTGGTCCGCGACGGCGAACCGATGAAGGTGAGCAAGCGCGCGGGCAACGTGATCTCGCTCGACGACCTGATCGAGTCACTGGGCGTGGACGCCGCCAGGTACTCGCTGATCCGCTACTCGGTGGACACCACGCTGGACCTGGATCTGGACCTCTGGACCAAGCAGAGCTCGGACAACCCGGTCTACTACGTGCAGTACGCCCACGCCCGGTTGTCGGCGCTGGCCCGGTCGGCGGTCGAACTGGGCATCGACCTCGGGACCGACTACGACGCCGCCTTGTTGGACACCGTGCAGGAGTCGGAGTTGATCGCCCTGATCGCGGCCTATCCGCAGATCCTGGCGGCGTCCGCGGAATTGCGCGAGCCGCACCGGGTGGTGCGGTACCTGGAGGATCTGGCGTCGGGGTACCACAAGTTCTACGACGCGGTCCGGGTGTTGCCGATGGGACAGGAGCCGGTGAGCCCGGCCAACGTCGCCCGGCTATGGCTGTGCGCGGCCGCCCGGCAGGTGCTGGCGAACGGCCTCGCCGTGCTGGGCGTCACCGCACCGGAGCGGATGTGAGGACCCAGATGTTCTGCAGCGCAACAGGAAAGACAGCAACGTGAGAGCGCATCCGGCCGGCCCCCGGCACGGCGAGATACCGGCGGACCACACCGCCGTGCTGCCCTCGGATCTCAACCAGCTCGATCCCGCCGTGTGGCCCCGCGGCGCCGCCCGCGCCGCCGGGGCGATGACATTGGCCGGCCTGGATGTCCGCGACCTCGCGGCCCGGTACGGCACCCCGCTGCTGGCGATGGACGAGGCCGATTTCCGCAGCCGCTGCCAGGATTTCGCCGACGCCTTCGGGTCCGCCGATGCAGTGCACTACGCCGCCAAAGCTTTCCTGTCCTCGCACATCTGCAACTGGCTCGCCGACGAGGGGTTGGCGCTGGACGTCTGCTCCGGCGGCGAGCTGCGACTGGCGCTGCGGACCGGGTTCCCGGCCGAGCGGATCACCCTGCACGGCTCCAACAAGTCGCTCGCCGAACTGCAGGCGGCGGTGGACGCGGGCATCGGCGCGATCGTGGTCGACTCGTTCGACGAGATCGGCCGGCTGGCCGGCATCGCCGAACGGCTCGGCACCGCCGGTGGCGGGATGAACGAGCGGGCGTCCGGCCCGGGTTCCGCACCGAAGATCCGACTCATGCTGCGGGTGACCGTCGGCGTCGAGGCGCACACGCACGAATTCATCGCGACCGCCCACGAGGACCAGAAGTTCGGCTTCTCGCTCGCCGGCGGGGATGCCGCCGAGGGCATCCGTCGCATCGTGGCGAGTCCTGGCCTGGAGCTGGTCGGGTTGCACTCCCACATCGGGTCGCAGATTTTCGACCCGTCCGGGTTCGAGGTTGCCGCACACCGGCTGGTCGGGCTGCTCAAGACGGCGGTGGCCGACCATCCGGTCCTCGCCGACACCATCACCACGCTCGACCTCGGCGGCGGGTTGGGCATCGCCTACACCTCCGCGGACAAGCCGCCCGCTGTCGAGGAGATGGCCAAGTCGCTGACCGCGATCGTCGAGCGCGAGTGCCAGGCCGCCGGCCTGCCGGTGCCGCGTATCGCGGTGGAACCGGGCCGCGCCATCGTCGGGCCGGGCACGGTGACCGTTTACGAGGTGGGCACCATCAAGGACGTGCAGCTGGATGGCGGCATGACGCGCAGGTACGTGTCCGTCGACGGCGGGATGAGTGACAACATCCGGACCGCCCTGTACGACGCCGATTACACCGTGGTGCTGGCATCGCGCAGTTCCAGCGCGCCGGCGACGCGGTCCCGGGTGGTGGGCAAACACTGCGAGAGCGGGGACGTCGTCGTGCGCGACTGCTATCTTCCAGCCGACCTCGCGGTCGGCGACCTCATCGCCGTCGCGGCCACCGGCGCCTACTGCTACGCGATGTCCAGCAACTACAACCGGATGCCGCGTCCGCCCCTGGTCGCGGTCGCCGGCGGCGCCAGCCGCCTGCTGCTGCGCCGGGAGACCGACGACGACCTGATGCTTCTGGAGACCTGGTGACCAACGCAAGTGGGCAAGACGGTGCTGGCGGTCCGCAGCAACCGTCGGTGGTACCGGCAGCGATCCTGCTCGGGCTGGCCGCGGTGCTCATCGTGGTGGTGTTGATCAAACCGTCCATGCCGCAGTGGCTCAAGATCACCATCGCGCTGCTGGCGGTGCTGGTGGTGATCGCGCTGCTGGTCTACGCCGCGGTGCTGTTCCGCACCACGGCCAAGCGCGGCCGGCGGTGAAGCCGGTCCGGGTGGCCGTGCTCGGGGCCGGCGTCGTCGGTTCGCAGGTGGTCCGGTTGCTGGGAGAGCAGGCCGGCGAACTCGCGGCCCGCATCGGCGCTCCGCTGGAGCTGGTGGCCGTCGCCGTCCGGCGCCCGCACCACCATCCGGAAATCCCGGCAGCATTGCTGACCACCGACACCGCCGCACTGGTGGCCCGACCCGACGTCGACGTGGTGATCGAGGTGATCGGTGGTATCGACCCGACCAGGGAGCTGCTGCTGACCGCGCTCCGCCGCGGCGCCGCCGTGGTCACCGCCAACAAGGCGCTGCTCGCCGAGGCCGGGCCCGAGCTCTACGAGGCGGCCGACGCCGCGGGCGCCGACCTCTACTTCGAGGCCGCGGTCGCCGGAGCCATCCCGCTGATCCGGCCGATCCGCGAATCCCTTGCCGGCGACCGTATCTCGCGAATGATGGGGATCGTCAACGGCACCACCAACTTCATCCTGTCGCAGATGACGTCGGAGGGTTCGAGCTACGAAGCAGCGCTGAAGGAGGCGACCCGGCTCGGGTACGCCGAGGCCGATCCGACGGCCGACGTCGACGGGTTCGACGCCGCCGCCAAGGCGGCCATCCTGGCGTCGATCGGGTTCCACACCCGGGTCGGCGCGGCCGATGTGCACCGGGAAGGCATCGCCGACGTCACCGCCGCCGACATCGAGGCAGCCACCGAACTGGACTGCGTGATCAAGCTGCTGGCCATCTGCGAGCGGGTGCCCGATGGGAGCGACGGCGGGGAAGCTGTCTCGGCCCGGGTGCACCCGGTGATGCTGCCCCGCCACCACCCGCTGGCCGGCGTCGACGGCGCCTACAACGCCGTCTTCGTGGAGGCGGAATCGGCCGGCCGGCTGATGTTCTACGGCCCCGGTGCCGGTGGCGCGCCCACCGCGTCGGCGGTGCTCGGTGACCTGGTCGCCGTGGCCCGCAACATCATCAGCGGGGGCCGCGGTCCTCGCGAGTCGGCCTATGCCGCGCTGCCGGTGCAGCCGATGGGACAGGTGCCGGCCAGGTACCACATCAGCATGGACGTCGACGATCGCGCCGGCGTGCTGGCCGCGGTGGCCACCAAGTTCGCCGAGGCCGGTATCTCCATCTCCACCGTGCGCCAGCAGGGGCGGGGGGCCGGGGCCACGCTCGTCGTGGTGACGCATTCCGCTCCCGACGCCGCCCTGTCCGCGACCGTGGGACAGTTGTCCGAACTGGATTCGGTCCACCGGGTCACCTCGGTCATGCGCGTGATGGGAGATGTGGCATGAACAGCGGTGTCGCGGTACCGGTGCTCACCGCCGGCGCACTGGGCTGGCCGGGGCTGATCGCCGCCTACGCCGACCGGGTGGCCGTTCCGGCAGGGGCCAAGGTGATCACCCTGCTCGAGGGCGGCACCCCGCTGCTGCCTGCTCCCGCGCTCTCCGCGATGGTCGGCGCACAGGTGTGGCTGAAGGTGGAGGGCGCCAACCCGACCGGCTCGTTCAAGGACCGCGGGATGACGGTGGCGGTCACCCATGCGCTGGCGTCGGGCGCCAAGGCCGTCATCTGTGCCTCCACCGGCAACACCTCCGCCTCTGCCGCCGCCTATGCGGCCCGGGCCGGGATGACCTGCGCGGTGCTCATCC
>CAXSEW010000348.1:0-5053 GCA_964236185.1 uncultured Nakamurella sp.
GCTGTGTCACGGCCTGCTCGCCGGCTGGGACCTGGAGACGATCCTGCGCTTCGCCAACGCTGCTGGTGCCATCGTGGCCACGCGACGGGAATGCTCCAGTGCCATGCCGACCACCGCCGAGGTCGAGGCGCTGCTCAAGGAGGTCGGAAATGACTGAGACCATCAGCGCAGCAACGATGGTGGGTTCGACGAGGACGATCCGGGAGCGGATCGCCGAGATCACCGAGACGCGGGTCAACGACCCTGAGGCGGTCTCACGGGCCGCGCAGGCGCGGATCGGGCGACCGACGATCCGGGGCAACGGTCGGCTGATGCTCCTTGCCGCCGACCATCCGGCCCGCGGGGCCTTCGGAGTCGGTGACCGGCCACTGGCCATGGGTTCCCGGTTCGACCTGCTGGACCGGTTGGTGACCGCCCTCGGTCGACCTGGTGTTGATGGGCTGCTGGCGACGCCGGACATCCTGGAAGACCTGCTGCTGCTGGGTGCGCTGGAGGACAAGGTCGTCATCGGCTCGATGAACCGGGGTGGTCTGCAGGGAGCGGAGTTCGAGCTGGACGACCGGTTCACCGGCTACGACGCGCAAGGATGCGCCG
Source organism: uncultured Nakamurella sp. (assembly GCA_964236185.1). Classification (GTDB taxonomy): domain Bacteria; phylum Actinomycetota; class Actinomycetes; order Mycobacteriales; family Nakamurellaceae; genus Nakamurella. The sequence continues at coordinate 595 of CAXSEW010000348.1, forward strand.
ACATGGGCCTGAACGGCGGGAAGATGCTGACCCGAATCGCCCTGGATGACGCCGGGACCGTCGCGACCATGGAGGCGACCGCGAAGGCGGTCAACGAATTGGCCGAGCGCAAACTGATGGCCATGGTGGAGCCCTTCTGGTCCAGTCGTCGGGATGGCCGGGTGTACAACGATCTGACGGCCGATGCGGTGATCAAGTCCGTCGGCATCACCAGCGCGCTCGGTCGGACTTCGGCCTACACCTGGATGAAGTTGCCGGTGGTCGCCGACATGGAGCGGGTGATGGACTCCACCACGCTGCCGACCCTGCTGCTCGGCGGCGATCCGGCGACCAGTCCGGAGGAAACATTCCAGAGCTGGCGCGCCGCACTCGATCTGCCGGCCGTGCGCGGGCTCGTCGTCGGCCGGACCCTGCTCTACCCGGCGGACGACGACGTCGCCACCGCGGTCGACACCGCCGTCTCGATGGTCCGATAAGTGAGCATCGCAGCGAATCACGCGATGAGCGCCTGCGCGAAGAGCGAGAAATGTCGATGAGTGAGCATCGCAGCGAGGCACGAGCGAGGAGCGGAGCGAATCACGCGATGTGCGTCTGCGCGAAGAGCGAGAGATGTCGATGAGTGAGCATCGCAGCGAGGCGCGAGCGAGGAGCGGAGCGAATCTCGCGATGAGCGCCTGCGCGAAGAGCGAGAAATGTCGATGAGTGAGCATCGCAGCGAGGCACGAGCGAGGAGCGGAGCGAATCTCGCGATGAGCGCCTGCGCGAAGAGCGAGAGATGTCGATGACCGGCTTCTACCTCCCGGCCGGTTCCACCGCCGACGGGATCTTCGACCTGGTGGTCACCCCGGAGAGCGCGGGCTGGGGGTTCTCCAGCCTGCGGGTGCTGACCCTGGCACCCGGTCATCCGGTCACCTTCTCCACAGGCGGCGACGAGATGATCGCGCTGCCGCTGTCCGGTGGCTGCCGGATCACCGTCGACGGGTCCACGCTCGTACTGGACGGTCGCACCGGGGTCTTCGACGCGGTGACCGACTTCGCCTATCTGCCAATCGGTTCCGGCGTCGAAGTGGTGAGTGAGGGCGGCGCGGTGCTGTCGCTGCCGGGCGCCAGGGCCACCCGGCAGTTGCCGTTCCGTTACGGTCCCGCCTCCGGAGTGCCGGTCGAACTCCGCGGGGCCGGTGCCTGCAGCCGCCAGGTGAACAACTTCGCCGTCCCCGCCTCGTTCGAGACGGACAAGCTGATCGCCTGCGAGGTGCTGACCCCGGCGGCCAACTGGTCGTCGTACCCGCCGCACAAGCACGACGAGGCCTCCGCGACCGAGTCGGAGCTGGAAGAGATCTACTACTATGCGCTACGGTCCAACGGACCTTCCGGAACGGGCGCGAGAGCCGGTGCCTACCAACGCGTGTACGGCACCGCCGACCGACCGATCGACGTGCTGGAGGAGATCGCCGACGGCGACGTGGTGTTGATCCCGCACGGCTGGCACGGCCCGGCCATCGCGGCGCCGAGCCACGACCTGTACTACCTGAACGTGATGGCCGGCCCGGCCGCCGAACGGGCCTGGTTGATCAGTGACGATCCCGACCACGGTTGGGTGCGTCAGACCTGGACCGATCAGCCGATCGATCCGCGGCTGCCGTTCTACACCGCCCCGGCCGCCTCGGCGGGCGACGGGGCTCCGCACCTGCTCGAAGGAGAACGCGCATGACCCAGACCACCGTGGCACCGGCGACCGGTGCGGCCGCCGGCGACGACGGCGCGACCGGCACCGTCCGGCTGACCGTCGGCCAGGCCGTGGTGCGGTTCCTCGGGCACCAGTACAGCGAGCGGGATGGTGTGCGCCGCAGGTTCTTCGCCGGCTGCTTCGGCATCTTCGGGCACGGTAACGTCGCCGGTGTCGGTCAGGCGCTGCTGCAGGCCGAACTCGACGAGCCCGACCTGCTGCCCTATCACCAGGGCCGCAACGAGCAGGCGATGGTGCACATCGCCGTCGGCTACGCCCGGCAGCAGGACCGGCTGGAGACCTTCGCCATCACCGCGTCGGTCGGCCCGGGTGCGGCGAACATGCTGACCGGAGCGGCGCTGGCCACGGTCAACCGCCTCCCGGTGCTGCTGCTGCCGTCCGACATCTTCGCCACCCGGGTCGCCTCGCCGGTGTTGCAGGAGCTGGAACAGCCTTACGGCTATGACATTTCGGTCAACGACGCCTTCCGGCCGCTGTCGAAGTTCTTCGACCGGGTATGGCGTCCCGAGCAGCTGCCGGCAGCCCTGCTGGGCGCGATGCGGGTGCTCACCGATCCCGGTGAGACAGGAACGGCGACGATCGCGCTACCCGAGGATGTGCAGGCGCAGGCGCACGACTGGCCGGTGGAGCTGTTCGCCGACCGGGTCTGGCGGATCGGCCGGCCGGTGCCGGAGCCGGAGGTGATCGCGGCGGCCGCCGAGCTGATCCGCGGATCGCGCCGGCCGATGATCGTGGCCGGCGGCGGGGTCACCTACGCCGAGGCCAACGAGGAACTGCGCGCGTTCGTCGATGCCACCGGCATCCCGATCGGCGAGACGCAGGCAGGCAAGGGTTCTCTGCCCTACGACCACCCGCTCAACGCCGGCGCGGTGGGCGCCACCGGTACCACCGCCGCGAACGAGATCGCCGCCAGCGCCGACCTCGTCATCGGGATCGGCACGCGGTACTCCGATTTCACCACCGCCTCCCGGACGGCGTTCGCTCATCCCGGGGTGCGTTTCGTGAACATCAACGTCGCGGGAATGGACGCGGTCAAGCACGCCGGCCTGCCCGTCGTCGCCGACGCCAAGCGGACGTTGCCGGTGTTGCAGGAGGCGCTCGCCGGGTACCGGACCGAGGGCGACTACCAGCAGCAGGTCACCCGGCTGGCGGGGGAATGGGACGCGAGAGTCGTTGCCTCCCACACTTGTGGTTACGGTGCCCGGACGGGTGTGCTGGCGCAGAGCGAGGTGCTCGGGGCGGTGGAGGCGGTGATGGATCCGCGCGATGTCGTGGTGTGCGCCGCCGGGTCGCTGCCGGGCGATCTGCACGGCATGTGGCGTACCCGTGAGCGGAAGGGCTATCACGTCGAATACGGGTTCTCCTGCATGGGTTATGAGATCCCCGGCGGTATCGGCATCGCGATGGCGGCGCCCGACCGCGATGTCTTCGTCACGGTGGGGGACGGTTCCTACCTGATGATGCCCACGGAGTTGGTCACCGCCGTGCAGGAGGGCATCAAGATCATCGTGGTGCTGTTGCAGAACAACGGCTATGCCTCGATCGGCGCGCTGTCCGAGTCCCTGGGAACGCAGCGGTACGGCACGAAATACCGCTACCGGTCGGCGGAGTCGGGTCGGCTCGACGGCGGTGTGCTACCGGTGGACCTGGCGGCCAACGCCGAGAGCCTTGGCATCACCGTGTATCGGGCGAAGACGCTCGACGAACTGCGGGACGGGCTGGCCAAGGCCAAGGCCGGCACCGCGGCGGCCATGGTGCACGTCGACACCGATCTGTACGAGCAGTCGCCGGCCGGGAACGGCTGGTGGGACGTACCGGTGGCGGAGGTATCCACCGTAGACACCACGCAGCGGGCCCGCGAGGTGTACGAGCTCCACAAGTTGGCCCAGCGCCCGTACGTCGCCCCGGCCTCGGAAGCGCAGTCCCGATGAACACTCCCGCCCGCACCAATGCTCTCCGGAAGGACGCACCATGACAGCGACACAAGAGACCACGATCTCCAGGACTGCAACGGACCTGCCGGTGGTCGGGCACTGGGTCGCCGGCGGCGCCACCGCCGGCACCAGCGAGCGGACCGCCGACGTCTATGACCCGGCCACCGGCCAGGTCACCAAGCGCGTCGCGCTGGCCTCGCGCGAGGACGCGGATGAGGTCATCGCCGCGGCCGCCGCGGCCTGGCCGGCCTGGCGGGACGTCTCGCTGGCCCGCAGGACGCAGGTGCTGTTCTCCTTCCGGGAACTGCTCAATGCCCGTAAGGGCGAACTTGCCGAGCTGATCACCGCCGAGCATGGCAAGGTGCTCGACGACGCGCTCGGTGAGGTCTCCCGCGGGCAGGAGATCGTCGAGTTCGCCTGTGGCCTCTCGCATCTGCTCAAGGGCAGCCAGACCGAGAACGCCTCCACCAAGGTCGACGTATCGTCGCTGCGCCAACCGCTCGGCGTGGTCGGCGTCATCTCACCGTTCAACTTCCCGGCGATGGTGCCGATGTGGTTCTTCCCGGTGGCCATCGCAGCCGGCAACGCGGTGGTGCTCAAGCCGAGCGAGAAGGACCCGTCGGCGTCGATCTGGATCGCGCAGCTCTGGAAGGACGCGGGGCTGCCCGACGGCATCTTCAACGTGCTGCAGGGCGACAAGGTCTCGGTCGATGCACTGCTGGAGAGCCCGCTGGTGAAGGCGATCTCGTTCGTCGGGTCGACACCGATCGCCCGCTAT
>CAXSEW010000349.1:0-5048 GCA_964236185.1 uncultured Nakamurella sp.
ATGATGTGGTCGGCGGTCTTGATCACGTCCAGGTTGTGCTCGATGACGAGCACCGTGTTGCCCTTGTCCACCAGCCCGTTGATGACGATCAGCAACTTCTCCACGTCGGCGAAGTGCAGGCCGGTGGTGGGTTCGTCCAGCACGTAGACGGTGCGGCCGGTGGACCGCTTCTGCAGCTCGCTGCCGAGCTTCACCCGCTGCGCCTCACCACCGGACAGCGTGGGCGCCGGCTGGCCCAGCCGCACGTAGCCGAGCCCGACGTCGACCAGCGTCTTGAGGTGACGGTGGATCGCGCCGATCGGCTCGAAGAACTCGGCGGCCTCCTCGATCGGGGTGTTCAGCACGTCGGCGATGGTCTTGCCCTTGTAGTGCACGTCCAACGTTTCCCGGTTGTACCGGGCGCCCTTGCACACCTCGCACGGCACGTAGATGTCGGGCAGGAAGTTCATCTCGATCTTGAGAGTGCCGTCGCCCGAACAGGCCTCGCAGCGGCCACCCTTGACGTTGAAGGAGAACCGGCCCTGCTGGTAGCCGCGGACCTTGGCCTCCGTGGTCGAGGCGAACAGCTTGCGGACGTGGTCGAACACCCCGGTGTAGGTGGCGGGGTTGGACCGCGGGGTGCGGCCGATCGGCGACTGGTCGACGCCGACCACCTTGTCCACCAGATCCAGCCCGGTCACCCGGGTGTGCCGGCCCGGCACCATCCGGGCACCGTTGATCCGGTTCGCGAGGACGGCGTGCAGGATGTCGTTGACCAGCGTCGACTTGCCCGAGCCCGACACCCCGGTGACGGCGATCAGCGTCCCCAGCGGGAAGTCGACGCTGACGTTGCGCAGGTTGTTCTCCCGCGCGCCGACCACGGTCAGCTTGCGGGCCGGGTCGATCGGCCGCCGGACCAGCGGCAGGGCGATCTCCCGCCGGCCGGACAGGAACGCGCCGGTGACCGACTCCGCCGAATCGATCAGCTCCTGGACCGGCCCGGAGACGACGACGTTGCCGCCGTGCTCGCCGGCGCCCGGCCCGATGTCGACCACCCAGTCGGCGGTGCGGATGGTGTCCTCGTCGTGCTCGACCACGATCAGCGTGTTGCCCAGGTCCCGGAGCCGGGTCAGCGTCTTGATCAGCCGGTGGTTGTCACGCTGGTGCAGGCCGATGGACGGCTCGTCGAGTACATACAAGACCCCGACCAGACCGGAGCCGATCTGGGTCGCCAACCGGATTCGCTGCGCCTCGCCGCCGGACAGCGTGCCGGCCGCCCTGGACAGCGACAGGTAGTCCAGGCCGACGTCCAGCAGGAAGCCCAGCCGGGCGCTGACCTCCTTGAGCACCCGTTCGGCGATCATCCGGTCCCGCTCGGACATGTTCATGCCGGGGAAGAACGCGAACGCATCCTTGATCGACATCGCCGCCAGCTGGGCGATGTTGACCTGACCCTGCTCCGAGTGGTCGACGGTGACGGCCAGGATTTCCGGCTTGAGGCGGGTACCGCGGCAGACCGGGCACGGCACCTCCCGCATGTAGCCCTCGTACTTGTCCCGGGCCGCCTCGGAGTCGGTCTGGGTCGCCCGCCGCTCCAGGAATGGGATGACACCCTCGAACTCGGCGTAGTACGAGCGCTGCCGGCCGTACCGGTTGCGGTAGCTGACGTGCACCTGCTCCTTCGAGCCGTTCAGCACGGCCCGCTTCGCCGCCACCGGCAGGCTGTCCCAGGGTGCGTTGACCGAGAAGCCCATCGCCTTGGCCAGGCCCTCGAGCAGCCGGACGAAGTACTCGCTGGTGGTGCCGTACGACCAGGGCTGGATGGCCCCGTCGGCCAGCGACAGGGCCCCGTCCGGCACGATCAGCTCGGGATCGACCTCTTTGCGGATGCCCAGCCCGGTGCACTCCGGACAGGCGCCGAACGGCGAGTTGAAGGAGAACGACCGCGGCTCCAGTTCATCCAGCGACAGCGGATGGTCGTTCGGGCAGGCCAGCCGTTCGGAGTACCGGCGCTCGCGGTTCGGATCGTCCTCCTCCAGGTCGACGAATTCGAGGATGACGGCGCCGTCGGCCAGACCGAGACCCGTCTCCACCGAATCGGTGATGCGCTGCTTGGCGGTCTCCCGGATGGCCAGACGGTCGACGACCACCTCGATGGAGTGCTTCTCCTGCTTCTTCAGCTTCGGCGGATCGGTCAGCTGGTGAACCGTGCCGTCGATCCGGGCCCGCGAGTAGCCCTTGGACTGCAGGTCGGTCAGCAGGTCGACGTACTCGCCCTTGCGCTCCCGGATGACCGGCGCCAGCACCTGGAAGCGGGTGCCCTCCGGCATCTCCAGCACCCGGTCGACGATCTGCTGCGGCGTCTGCTTGGCGATGACCTCGCCGCAGACGGGGCAGTGCGGATGGCCGATGCGGGCGTAGAGCAGTCGCAGGTAGTCGTAGATCTCGGTGATGGTGCCGACCGTCGAACGCGGGTTGCGCGAGGTCGACTTCTGGTCGATCGACACGGCCGGCGACAGCCCCTCGATGAAGTCGACGTCCGGCTTGTCCATCTGCCCGAGGAACTGGCGGGCGTAGGACGACAGCGACTCCACGTAGCGCCGCTGACCCTCGGCGAAGATGGTGTCGAAGGCCAGCGAGGACTTGCCGGATCCTGAGAGACCGGTGAAGACCACCATGGAATCGCGCGGCAGACTGATGTCGACGTTACGAAGGTTGTGTTCGCGGGCGCCCCGCACGATGAGCTGGTCAGTCACGATTCCCCATGGTAGGTGGGCCCCCCGACAGTCCGCCCTTCGTGCAGGTCAAGGCCTTGCCGTTCTGCGCAGTCGGTGCATCGCCGAGGCGGTCCGCCGACCGGCACCGGGCTGCGATCGCGCCGTACGGCAGGATGTCCGGCATGACATCACCGGTTCGCTGGGCGCTGGCCGGCTACGGCTCGGGCGGCCGCATCTTCCACGCACCACTGCTGCGCTGCGCCGACGGCGTCGAGTTCGCCGCCGTGGTGACGGCCGACCCGGAGCGGCAGCGTCAGGTCGCGGCGGACCTGCCGGGCGTGACGGCAGCCCCGGACCTGGCCGCGCTGCCTGGCCTCGGTATCGAGGCGGTCACCATCACCACGCCGCCGGCCACCCATACCGGGCTTGCCCACCAGGCACTGGATCTCGGGCTCGACGTCGTGGTCGACAAGCCGTTCGCCCTCGACGCCGCGGCAGCCGCGGAACTCGCCGCCCACGCCAGGCAGGCCGGGCGGACCCTGACGGTCTACCAGAACCGGCGGTGGGACAGTGATCTGTTGACCGTCCGGCGGCTCATCGACGACGGCAGCCTGGGCAGGGTGCACCGGTTCGTCTCCCGCATCGACCGCTACCGGCCGGTGAAGGCGGGATGGGCGGACGATCCGGCGGACGGCGGTGGCACGCTGCTCGATCTGGGACCGCACCTGGTCGACCAGGCGCTCCATCTGTTCGGTCCGGTGGCCCGGCTGCACGCGCAGGTACGCGCCGTCCGGGCCGGGTCGGCCACCGACGACGAGATCGAGTTGCACCTGGAGCACGCGTCCGGCGTGTTCTCCACGCTCGCCGCCGGCATGGCGAGCGCGGCCGAGGGTCCTCGCTTCCAGGTCACCGGTTCGCTGGGCGGCTATCTGGTGCTCGGCTTCGACGTGCAGGAGGCGCAGCTCAAGGCGGGCGGCAGCCCGGCCTCGCTCGGTGCCGATTGGGGACTGGAAGACCCGTCGGCCTACGGCGTGCTGACCACTGCGTCCGGCGCCACCCCGGTACCGACCGAGCGCGGCCGCTGGGACACCTACTACCCGGCGGCTGCGGCCGCGATCCGCGGGGCCGGCCCGCTGCCGGTCGACCCGGCCGACGCCGTCGCCACCGCGCGGGTACTGGACGCGGCTCGTCTGTCGGCGCAGGAGCGCCGTGTCGTCGAGCTCTGAACCAGGTGCGGCGAACTCCCGGGATTTCGGGCCACGCGTGCAACCGGCGGGTGCTCACAGCACCGACAACATGCCGCCGTCCACGTAGATGATCTGGCCGTTGACGAAGGCCGAGGCATCGGAGGACAGGAACAGCAGGGTCCCGACCAGATCTTCTGTCCGTCCCCAGCGGCCGGCCGGGGTTCGGCCGCGTACCCAGGCGGAGAACGTTTCATCGGCAACCAGTGCACTGGTCAATTCCGTCTCGAAGTAACCGGGGCCGATGGCATTGACGCAAATTCCCGAACCACCGAGATCGGCGCACATTCCTTTGGTGAGCATCTTGATGGCACCTTTGGTGGCGGCGTACGGCGCGATACCGGGACGGGACACCTCGGACTGGAGCGAGGCGATGTTGATGATGCGGCCGGAGCCGCGCGGCTGCATGCGCCTGGCGACCTCCCGGCCGACCAGGAACGCAGAGGTGACGTTGGTGGCCAGCAGTGCGTGCCAGTCCTGGGTACTGAACTCGGTGAATGGCGCCCGACGCTGCATCCCGGCGTTGTTGACGCAGATGTCAATGGCACCAACGCCTTCCTCGACATCGGCGATCCCGGTGGCTACCGCGTCGGGGTCGGTGACGTCGAATGCGGCGACGGACACCTCCGCGGAGGTGGCGTCCTGGATCTGCTGCGCCGCCCTCTCCAGGGCCTCTCGATCGCGGCCGTTGACCACCACCCGAGCGCCGGCCTGCGCCAGACCCAACGCGAGGGCGTATCCGATCCCGCGAGAGGAACCGGTCACCAGGGCGGTCCGCCCGGTGATGTCGAACAGTCGGTGGATCATCGTCCATTCCTCTCCGGCTGGATCATGTCAATGGCAGGCGGACAATGCTTACCACAGGGGAAATGCGACAGGGAGGGTGACGACGACAGATCGCTGCTGGATCAGGAGAGGGTACGAGCGAACACGATGAGCGCCTGCGCGAGGAGTTCCCGAGCATGAGCGACACCTACCGGGCCCTGGTCATCCACGGCGCGGGAGACCTGCGGATCGACACCCTGACCGCGCCCGTGCCGCGGCCGGACCAAGCCGAAGTAGCCGTCACGCACGGCGGCATCTGCGGCTCCGACCTGCACTACCTGAG
>CAXSEW010000350.1:0-5032 GCA_964236185.1 uncultured Nakamurella sp.
TGGAGACCGGCGGATTCAGGCCGGGACTACACCTTCGATTGCGATGAGCCGGATAGCAGACCGCGGTCGGGCTGGTTCCAGCGGATCAGGGTTTCGAAAGCGATGACGTTGTGGTCGGTAGGTGCAGCACCGGTTGGCGGTGCATGATCAGTTCGCCGCGTTCCAGGGAGGTCAGCAGCTCCGATTCGAATGTGACGTGCCGCGCCGCGCGGGCGGTCCGGGTCGTCCATTCCGTCCCTGGATGGTGCTGCAGGGCCCTGTATTTTCCTGCTTGCTTAGCCGCGTACATGGCGTCGTCGGCGGCGCGGAGGAGGTCCTCGGCCACATCCTATGGGCCGGAGACGGCGATGCCGATGCTGGCGATGAGTTGATGCGCTGATTCGGTGCGGATGAAAGGCTCGGCCAACGCGCCCAGTATGCGCTGGGCGACCGCTTGGGTGTCTTGGTCGTCCTGGAAGTCCGGGCAGATGGCGACGAACTCGTCGCCGCCCAATCTGGCGAACGTGTCGCCAGGGCGCACGTGTTTGCGCAGCCGCCCGGCGACCATGAGCGGGATCTCGTCGCCGGCGAGGTGGCCGGCCGCGTCATTGACGGCCTTGAAGCCGTCCAGATCGATGAATAACACGGAACGTGAGTCTCAGTGCGGCGACTGGCGGCGAGTTCGTGTGCGATCCGGTCCAACAGCAGGGTGCGGTGGGGCAGCCCGGTCAACGCGTCTTGTAGGGCCAGGTGGCTGAGCCGGCTCTCTGCTTGCTTGCGGGCGGTGATGTCCTCGATCATGCCGATGACCAGTTGACGGTCGTAGTTGCGGATGACGGTGCCGGTGGTCTGTACCCAGATGTCCCGGCCGTCGGCGTGCACCCAACGCCTTTCGGCGTCCGTGGCCGTGGTGGTACCCCCGACCAGGGCCAGGAAGTCCTGCTGCTGTGGGCTGACGTGGTCTGAAATGCACCAAATCCTGCACCCGCATTCCCAACAAAGTCGCTGCTGGCAAGCCAGTGATCCGGTATAGCGCGTCGTTCACCCACAGCAGGCGACCGGTCTAGGTCCCGACGGTGTCGGCGATCAACATACCGGTCGGTACGTGATCAAACACGGCCTCGAACAAGGCTTCGCTGGAGCACAACGCCTGCTCCGCGGCGACCTGCGCGGTGATGTCCGTTCCGCCCTTGATAAAACCGGTGATTTCACCGTCCGGCCCACGCATCGCGGTGGCCGTGACCTGCACCTGCACCTGCACCCGGCGCCCACCCTTCGTCGCGTTTGTCCATTGCCGCGTCTTTGCCCTGCGCTGCCTGCCCAACCACCGCTCGGAAGCTGGGTTCAACTCCTATCTCTGCGGCGCGCGTCGCGACCTCGGCCGCGTCGTGGAGCTCCGGCGGAATCTGCAGCCCGATCATCTCTTCGGCGATGTACCCCAGCACCGTTCCGCGCCGGCATTGGATATAATGATCGACCCCTACGGGTCCAACCCGATGATCGACTGTTCCGTTGGAGCATCCAAGACGCTGGCGAACAAGTCTTTGGCCTGAGACAACTCACCCATCGCGCGGCGCGCTGCAGTGACGTCCTGCACCGTCCCGACGACGAACACCACCCGACCATCGGAGTCCAGTTCCGATTCGCACTGGGTGTTGAGCAATCGAACTGCTCCATCCGACCGGATGATGCGGTGATCAAGGCAGCAGCCATGTCCGCTCGCGATACCAGATCGGATCGTCTGAGCCACAGCTGACCGTTCCTCCGGGCAGACCAACGCGAGGAGGAGTCCAACGTCGGCTCGTTCCCCGGGTCCAACCCGAGTACCTCGTACGCCAGCCGAGACCACCACGTCCTACCAGTGGATGAGAGCCATGTCCACGCACCCACCGCACTATCCGGCTCCAACCGCGCCTCGAGCTGAGTGTGCATCGGTCTCCGGCCGCGGGACAGTCGAAGGGTGGCACTGCCGACGCACCAGCACTATCCAGCGTGATCACTGGGACACTTTCGGTAACTAGACAGGATGTGTCGCTTGCATGGACCCGCAAAAGTCACCCAAGAGGTATTCCTGCAGCTACAGAACAAGCGTCCAGATTCAACGCCCTGTGACCTTCTCGTAGGGGGTGAGCACCGCGATGCGGCTCGCAGCGACCGACAGCGGCAATTGAACCCGTCGGGTGTAGCGGTCGTTGATCCACCGGTCCCAGTCGTCGACGCGCCGTAGCTGCGAGCCAAGAAGTCTTGCCCAGTCCGGGTGCGCCGAAGCAGGCGCCGATGTAGCGGTGCCGGCGGACCGCGTTGGCGAACTCCACGACATAGAAGGACACCGGTTGGAGTGAGGACCCGGTATAGGGCGCTTCACGTCAGCTCGGATACTTCGACGACCTCCCCGTATCGGTCGGTGATTCGGGCTCCGGGTGGTGGGCGTCCGGCGCTGCTTGAACCCATCCACCGGCAATAGTGGATGGACGCACGGGTATTCTGCATGCATGGCTCAACATTCTGACGGGGCGACTGCATGGGACCGGGACCGGACCATCGTTCGCTTTCCGGACCCGGCAGTCGAAGTAATCGACGAGCGTTTTCGGCCGATGGTTATATTTCAGGAAGTGGTCGAACGGCTGTGGACGGGTGGCCGTTGGCTGGAAGGCCCGGTGTGGTTCGGCGACGGCCGTTTCCTTCTTTTCTCCGACATCCCAAACAACCGGCTGCTGCGGTGGACCGAGGAGACCGGCGAGGTCAGCGCCTTCCGGCAGCCGGCCAACTTCGCAAATGGCAATACCCGCGACCGCCAGGGCCGGCTGGTCACCTGCGAACACCTGACACGTCGCGTGACCAGGACTGAGTACGACGGCTCGATGACGGTGCTGCTGGACCGGTTCGAGGGAAAACCACTCAACGCACCCAACTGCTTGACGGTGCATTCTGATGGTGCGGTGTGGTTCACGGATCCAGGCTGGGGCATCGAAGGCGAATACGAAGGTGACAAGGCCCCGCTGGAACTGCCGCGCCGGGTGTACCGTATCGACGGCGAGACCGGCGAGGCGACGGTCGTCATCACCGAGATGGACCGACCGAACGGCATTGCCTTTTCTCCTGACGAAAAGCTGGTTTACGTCGTCGATGTCGGACACATCCAGGTGTTCGACGTGGTAAACGGAACCACCACGATGAACGGGCGCACATTCGTCGAGATGTCGCCTGGCGGCCCCGATGGACTGACGCTGGATCGCGACGGGAATGTCTGGGCGTCGGCGGGGATGGGAGGCGTCGCCTTTGACGGCGTCCACTGCTATGCACCGGATGGAACACTGATCGGTCAGATCCACCTCCCCGAGACCTGTGCCAACGTGACGTTCGGTGGCCGGAAGAAGAACCGACTGTTCATGACAGCGGGTAGGTCGCTGTACAGCGTGCAGGTCGAAACAAGAGGTGCTCAGACGCCATGACGAATCCTGCTGACACTGGTCGACGGAGCGGGGATCGAGCGGCCATAACCGACCAGGTAGCCGTGGTCACGGGTGCAGGAAGCGGTATCGGGACCGCCGTCACGCTGGCACTGGCGGCCGAGGGTTGGCTGGTAGTGATGGCCGGGCGCCGGGCACAAGCTCTCATGGCTGTTGCGGCGCAGGGATCCCAGCTGGCGGGCGAGTTGATCCCGGTCCCGACAGACGTGAGCAGCGAGTCATCCGTCCGCGCCCTGTTCGACCGGGTGGCGCACGGCCACGGCCGGGTGGACCTGTTGTTCAACAATGCCGGAACCGGTGCGCCGAACGCGGTGTTCGACGAGGTAGAACTCTCGGATTGGCAGACCGTGGTCGACGTCAACCTCACCGGATCGTTCCTGTGCGCTCGCGAGGCGTTCCGGTTGATGCGCCGGCAGTCGCCGCAGGGTGGCCGCATCATCAACAATGGTTCGATCTCCGCACACACGCCGCGGCCGCTGTCGGCCGCTTACACTGCGACCAAGCACGCCATCACCGGGCTGACCAAATCGCTGGCGCTCGACGGTCGCCCGTTCGACATCGCCTGTTGCCAAATCGATATCGGCAATGCTTCGAGCGACATGAGTGAATCTTCGGCCGCCGGCACCCTGCAGGCAGACGGTAGCGTCCGTCCCGAGCCACGGATGGATGTCGCCGAGGTCGGTCGGGCGGTCGTCTACATGGCTGGGCTGCCACTGACAGCCAATGTCGCCGCGATGACGATTATGGCGACGAAAATGCCCTTCATCGGTCGGGGCTGAGCCCGTCCCGACCGACCGGATCGGGACAGCGCTGCGCTTCGGGAAATACGGGCACGGTGTCGGGATCCCCGAAATTAAGTGTCGTGGCACAAACGGAATACGGCTACTGTTGGTCTTCCTACAAGTTCCGTTCGATCAGATTCGCCTGCAGCACAGAAGCGCCGGACTCGGCGGAAAGGCGAAACGTCTTGATCTGGTGGGCACCGAATTCCGCGGTGATACGGCGGCTCAGAGAGCACCGTCGATCTGCACCTGGCGGGCTCCGCCGGACAGGCTTCACTGTCCGGTTGACCAAGGCCGAACGGGACTTCGTCGGTCGCCACCGGATCGACCAGGCTAGTCGGAATTCTCGGTTTCAGCAATTGGCACTTCTCGAGCCAGTCAAGCGTGACCACGACCTGCACGGCCCGGGGTCATCGGCGGGGAGGGTCAACTGCTCTGCCAGCGGGGAGTCTCCCAAAACCGACCCGACCCGGATCGTGGCACGCACCGGGCCGTCCTCGATCAGGCGCATGCGAGTCGGTCGGAAGGGCGAGCTGTCGCCGACACGGGGAACGACCCGGTGGCCCATTGTCGGACGGGTCGCAGCTGACCGCGGTGTGCGGTGCGCTGCTGTCGGCTGGTAATCAACCCCGGTCCGCATGCCGAACAGGCGGCGCAGCCGGTCGTCGGGTCGATGTCGACTGAGACGAATTCGGTTTCCAAACGTGGCCTCACTCGCTAGTACTACAGTCGCACTTATGGTTGGTGTCCGCGTCTCCGGTAGTGGCATTGTCGGGCGCGTTGTTGGTGCCTTCGTCGCCA
>CAXSEW010000351.1:0-5015 GCA_964236185.1 uncultured Nakamurella sp.
AGTTGACCGCGCCCGTCTGCAGGTTCATGCCGTAGATGTTGTTGTTCTCGGTGGCGACCACCAACGTGCCGCCCACCGAAATCGGCTGGGCGTACACCTGACCGTCCACCTCGGTGGAGAACAGTTGGCCGAAGTCGGTGGCACCCACCGACGAGGGGCTCAGGGCCGGCTCGTTGGGATCCCAGCCGGTGCGGAAGTTGTCGTAGGACACCGTCGTGTTGTCGGCAGCGGCCGGCGGGGCCAGCGCGGTCAGCGCTCCGGCGACCAGCCCTGCCGACAGCAGGATGCGGGCCAGACGACGAATCGCCGAAGGCTGGCGGGTCCGCAATTTCATCAGTTCTCCTGGGATAAGGTCGGTACGCGATCCCAGCACTGGGTGTTCGGCACACGGTGTCGACGGCGGGTGGATCGGTGGCGAACAGAGAGTAGCAGGGCTGCGCGCCATTGCTCGGCCAGCTGTTATTCCACTGCAGCGGAGCGGTGCCGGGTCCCACCCGCATCATTGACCACAGTTTTCATAACCAGAGTTTCACAACCAGAGTTCTCGGGCGACAATGTTGCGTCGTTCCGTCGAGCGCAGGGGCATGAGCCAAGGATGTCCGGCCATTGTTACGTGAGAATGAACTCCTGGTGAATCCCTCATCGTCACATTGCTGGACAGCATTCGGTCGGTCCGACCGCTTTCGACGATCTGAGTTAGACCATTCGGTATGAATACACTGATGCAGCATTCAGGTGATCTTCGCCAACGGATGATGGAGTGTCATCCTTCTGTGCAAATCGTCGCAGAGCGTACGACCACATCCTGACGTGAGCTGGGGAATTATTGAGCTGAATGGCTGACCACCACCACCGTGTGAACATCGTCACCCGGGTGATGACTCTTTGTCATCGCCCAGGTATGGTCTGACTGTCGACGAGGAAGTTGGCGTCCTGGCCATTCAACTCGTCCCTTCACCGGCCGCTTCGGTGATTTGGGTGCTGACTGTAGAAAGCGCGGTCCAATGTCTGCAATGCCTTCCTATCGCCCCTCCGAACGGCCCACCGTCAGCGTCGTCGTACCGGCTCGAAATGAAGAGCGCAACATCTGCCACGTACTCGAGGGCATGCCCGACGATATCGACGAGATCATTCTCGTCGATGGGCATTCCACGGACGCGACGATTGCTGCCGCTCGTGGCAGTCGGCCGGACATCGTGGTGGTGCAGCAGAGCCGCAAGGGCAAGGGCAACGCGCTCGCCGCAGGCTTCGCCGCTGCCACCGGCGACTACATCGTGATGATCGACGCGGACGGATCGATGGATCCCGCGGAGATTCCCAGCTTCATCGAGGCCCTTGACGCCGGCGCCCATTACGCCAAGGGCACGAGGTTCGCACTCGGCGGCGGCAGTGACGACATCAGTCGGCTCCGCGACGTCGGCAACAAATTCCTCAACGGCACCACGAACCTGCTGTTCCGCACCGGTTACTCGGATCTCTGCTACGGCTACAACGCTTTCCGTCGCGAGTGCCTGACCGCGTTCGCGCTGCCGAACCCGCACGACATCTCGGTGGACAGCCACTGGGGCGACGGATTCGAGATCGAGACCATGATCAACGTCCGGGTGGCGAAGGCCAAGAAGTCGATCCAGGAGGTGGCCAGTTTCGAGCACCCCCGTCGGTTCGGCGAGAGCAATCTTCGAACCTTCCGGGATGGCACCCGGGTACTGATGACCATCCTGCGCGAGCGGGCCACCAAGTTCCGGCCGGGCAGCGCTGCGCCTGCTGCCCCGCAACCGGTGACCCCCGTCGTCGAGCTCCAGCACCGCGGTGTTCCCGCCCAGTTCGACTATTCCCAGGTCGAGCAGCGCTCCAAGGCGGTCTGAGGACGTGCCGTTGACCGCTGCCGTCGTCCTCTGCGCCTACACCGACAAACGGTGGGACGACATTCTCGAGGCCCATCGTTCCCTCGTCGGCCAGACCGTTGCACCCGATGAGATCGTTTTCGTGGTCGATCACAACGACGATCTGCTGGACAGGCTCACCGCCACGTTGCCGGACGTCACCGTGCTGGCGAACAGCAACAAGCGCGGACTCTCCGGTGCCCGCAATACCGGTGTCGCCGCCACCACTGCCGATCTCGTCCTTTTCCTGGACGATGACGCCACCGCTGATTCCCGCTGGGTCGAGCATTTGATCGAGCCATTCGACGACGATCTCGTCGTCGGTGTCGGCGGTTGGGCGCTGCCGCGGTGGGACGAGCCGGGCCGGCCCGCCTGGTTCCCCGAGACCTTTTTGTGGGTGGTCGGCAGCAGTTACCAGGGCCAGTCGACCACGACGGGCGAAATCCGCAATCCGCTCGGTTGTTCGATGGCATTCCGTCGCGCCGCTCTGGATGCGACCGGCGGCTTCTCCGACGGGATCGGCCGGATCGGCACCCACCCGTTGGGCTGCGAGGAAACCGAACTGTCGATCCGTATCGCCCGGGCCCTGCCCGGCACCGTGATCGTCGGTGCACCCGACGCTGTGGTGACTCATCGGGTAACACCCGGTCGCATGACGGCGCGGTATTTCGCCAGCCGCTGCTACTGGGAGGGCGTGTCCAAGGCGGTCGTCGCCTCGCAGGTCGGCGCCGGAGCCGCCCTGTCGTCGGAAAAGGTCTACACCACCAAGGTGCTCCCAGCCGCGTTCGTCCGGAGCCTCGGCCAGGGCCTGCGGGGCCGCTGGTCCGGGCCGGCCCAGTCGGTCGCCATCGCGGCCGGCCTGTTGGTGACGTCAGCCGGTTACCTGCGCGGCAAGCGCAGCGCCGTTTCGCTCCCGGCCGGTAGTGCGACGCCGAACTCGCCCAAGGCGGTCGACGCACCGGACGCGATCGCGGCGGCCAGCGCCCGCGACACGGCGGCGGCCGAGCAGGGGTCCACCATCTGGTGCACCGAAATCGACGTCGTCACCGGTCCACAGCGCCTGGTACCGCCGGTGGGCACGGTCGGCCGTGCGCGGATACTCGTGCGGTCCTCCGGCGCGCCGATCGAGTTCGTCGAGATGCCTCTTCCCGCAGCTGGTCTCCTCACTGCCGACATCGTCGACGCGCTGTCCGATCGGGCGGCCGAGCGATTGGCCACTGCTGCGGATGCCGACCCCACCCACCCGAGTGCGCCACGACCGCTGGTGTCGGTGGTGGTCTGCACCAGGGACCGCGGACCTGAGCTGGCCCAGTGCCTAGAGAACCTTGCGCAGTTGACCTACGGGAACCTGGAAATACTGATCGTCGACAACGCGCCGACCACCACGGTGAGCCGTGAGGTGGTGCTGGCACGGGTGGCGACCGATGCCCGGTTCCGTTACGTGCTGGAGCCCGGTCCAGGTCTGTCGAAGGCGCGCAACCGCGGTCTGGCCGAGGCGCGCGGTGAGTATCTCGCCTACACCGACGACGACGTGGCGGTCGACCCGAATTGGGTCACCGCACTGATCGCAGGCTTCACCCGGCGCGACGACGTCGGCTGCGTCACGGGCCTCGTCTGCACGGCAACGTTGCAGACACCAGCCGAGCACTACTTCGACCAGCGCGTCTCCTGGGCCGAGAGCTGCGAACCGCGGCTGTTCGACCTGACCTCGCACGCTGACGACCCGCTCTATCCCTACGCCGCCGGCCTGTTCGGCACCGGCGCGTCGATGGCTTTCTCCACCTCGCTGCTGCGCGAGATGGGCGGCTGGGACGAAGCTCTCGGTGCCGGCACCAGGGCCAAGGGCGGCGAGGACCTGGACATGTTCGTGCGGGTGCTGTTCGAAGGTCGTGCCATCGCCTACGAGCCGGCCGCGATCGTCTGGCACCACCACCGCTCCGACCTGGTCGGCCTGCGCCGCCAGATCTTCGGGTACGGCACCGGCCTGTCCGCTTTCCTGACGAAGCACCTGATGGACTCGGGCACCCGTCCCGATCTGCTGCGCCGCATCCCGCAGGGCATTGCCAAGGCGGTCACCGTGCCGCGCGGCAAGTCCGAGGACCAGACCGCGGCCGCGCTGGCTGCGGTCGGCTCCAAGCGCGCGTTGATCGTCCGGGAGTTCGCCGGGATGGCGGTGGGCCCGGCGTTGTACGCGATGGCCCGTCGGGACAACCGTTTGGTGGCGAGCGACCGGGGAGCCGGCGCCTCGTGAGCACGCTGGTCGATCCGGCCGTTCGAGCCGGAGTGGACCGCATGGAGCCGAGCGCCCCGTCGGGACGGCAATCGCCGGGTCCGTTGTCCAGAGTGTTGACGAGTAGAGGAAGGGCGATGCCGGATGACCGCGGGTAGCCTCACCCAGATGCCGGTCGCCAGCGGGTCGTCCTCCGTATCCAGTCGCCGCGAGCGGTACTCGAAGCTGCGGCCGCTGCCCTACCGGACGTCCTCGCCCGTGATGAGCCCGGAGCTCCGGCTCGTCGCCGCCGGCTACGCGATCGGCCTGTTGGTCCTGGCCCTGCTCGGTCAGCTGCTGTCCCTGTCGGACCTGCGCGCGGTCGCCGTCTCGCTGTTCCTGTTGACCGCGTCGGGCATCGCGCCCTGTCTGCTCTTCCGGCAGCTGTCGGTGTCGGCGTTCGTCTTGTACTCAGCCGCGCTGTCCATCAGCATCGTCACCCTCGTCGGCTATGCCATGGCTCGGGCGGACGCCTGGCACCCGACAACAGTGTTGTGGGTTCTCGTCGCGGTGTCGATCCTGCTGTTGGCCGTGACGGTCCCGGCCGAGTGGTCGGCGCGATCCGTCGTGACCAGGTCGCGGAAATCGCGCAACGCCATCCGCAGCGGCCCGGGCATCGGACCGCTGGCGCTGACCGCGGTCGGCGCGCTGCTGATCGCCGTCGACTCCTACCGGCACCGCGAGGATCCGACCTCCGGCGGCCTGCTGACCCAGGTGGGATTCCTCTGGTATCTCGGCGTGCTGGCCGTCATCGCCGCCGCGTTGATCGCCTGGCTGACCTCCTCGAGCCCGGCTGCCGCGCTGTTGGTGCTGGCCACCGCCGTCATCGCCTCGCAGGCGCTCATGTACGGAGCGCCGGCGGT
>CAXSEW010000352.1:0-5010 GCA_964236185.1 uncultured Nakamurella sp.
GGGCCCTCTGGGCCCCCGGGGCGGGGGGGGGCGGGGGGGGGGGGGGGGGCCCCCTGGGGGGGGGGGGGGGGGGGGGGGGGGGGGGGGGGGGGGGGGGCGGGCGGTGATGAGGTGGCGTCGGAAGTTAGAAGAGTAGTCGGCGCGCACCCTCGCCGGGCCAGGCGCGCAGCTCGGCCCACCGGGTCACCAGGCTTGCGCGAGGAGCTCCCTGGTCTCGCCGAGCAGCTGGGGCAGCACCTTGGTCCCGCCGATCACCGGCATGAAGTTGGCGTCACCGCCCCACCGCGGCACCACGTGCTGGTGCAGGTGCGCGGCGATCCCCGCGCCGGCCGACTCGCCGGCGTTGATCCCGATGTTGAAGCCGTGCGGGTGGGACACGTTGCGCAGCACCGTCATCGCCCGGCTGGTGAACTCCCCCAGCTCGATCCGCTCGTCCGCGTCGAGTTCGGTGTAGTCGGCGACGTGCCGGAACGGCAGCACCATCAGGTGGCCGGGGTTGTACGGGTACAGATTGAGTACGGCGTACACCCGCGCGCCGCGTGCGACGATCAACGCGTCCGCGTCGGGCAGTGTCGGGATCCGGTCGAACGGACACACCGACTCGGTGGCCCGGGCGTCCTGGCCGCCTGCTGTGACGTATGCCATCCGGTGCGGCGTCCACAGCCGCGCCCACCGGTCCGGGGTGCCGACGCCGTCCTGGTGATCGAGTTGCACGCCCGCCGGTGCTGCGCTGCCGCCGGCCACCGCACCGTTGTCGTCCGGGTGGACCGGGCTGCCGGTCACTCCCGCCAGCCCTGCTTCTCCAGCGCGCCGGCGAACAGGTCGCGATCGGGTGCGAGATTGCGGCGAGCCGCGATCCACTCGGCGATGGCGTCGACGGCGATCTGCGCCGGCACCCCGTTGATCTGCGAGCCGTCCAGGAAACGGAACGACACCGCGTTCGCCTCGACGTCCTTGGCGCCGGCCAGCAGCAGGAAAGGCACCTTGCCGGTGGTGTGATTGCGGATCTTCTTCTGCATCCGGTCGTCGGAGTGGTCGACGTCGAACCGGATACCGACCCGGCGGGCCAGCACTGCAACGGTTTCCAGGTGCTCGCCGAACGACTCGGCGACTGGGATACCGGCCACCTGGACCGGAGACAGCCACACCGGGAATGCGCCCGCGTAGTGCTCGGTCAGCACCGCGAAGAACCGCTCGATGGACCCGAACAACGCGCGGTGGATCATCACCGGCCGCTTCCGGGAGCCGTCGGCCGCCGCGTACTCGAGTTCGAACCGCTCCGGCAGCATGAAGTCCAGCTGGATGGTCGACATCTGCCAGGTCCGGCCGATGGCGTCCCTGGCCTGTACGGAGATCTTCGGCCCGTAGAACGCCGCGCCGCCCGGATCGGGCACCAGCTCCAGACCGGACGCGGTCGCCACGTCCTCGAGGGTGGCGGTGGCTTCCTCCCAGGCGTCGTCGGTACCGACCGACTTCTCCGGGTTCCGGGTGGACAGCTCCAGGTAGAAGTCGTCCAGCCCGTAGTCGGCGAGCAGGTTCAGGACGAACACCAGCAGGCTGGTCAGCTCGTCCCGCATCTGCTCGCGGGTGCAGTAGATGTGGGCGTCGTCCTGGGTGAAACCGCGGGCCCGGGTCAGCCCGTGGATGACGCCGGACGGCTCGTTGCGGTAGACGGTGCCGAACTCGAACAGCCGCAGCGGCAGTTCACGATAGGACCGCCCGCGGGCGTCGAAGATCAGGTTGTGCATCGGGCAGTTCATCGGCTTGAGGTAGTAGTCCTGGCCGGGCTTGCGCACCACTTCATGGCCGGCCGCATCGATCCCCACCTCCGCGTCGAGGTGCATCGCCGGGAACATCCCCTCGCGGTACCAGTCCAGGTGACCCGAGGTCTCGTACAGCTGACCCTTGGTGATGTGCGGGGTGTTGACGAACTGGTAGCCGGCCTCGATGTGCCGCAGCCGGGAGTACTGCTCCATCTCGTTACGGATGATGCCGCCGCGTGGGTGGAACACGGCCAGCCCGGAGCCCAGTTCGTCCGGGAAGCTGAACAGGTCCAGCTCGGTGCCCAATCGCCGGTGGTCCCGCCGCTCGGCCTCCGCGAGTGCCAGCAGGTGTGCATCGAGTGCTTCCTGGCTTTCCCAGGCGGTGCCGTAGATACGTTGCAGCGCAGCGTTCTTCTGATCACCCCGCCAGTAGGCCGCGGAGGACTTGGTGAGCTTGACGGCCGGGATGTTCTTGGTGGTCGGCAGGTGCGGGCCGCGGCACAGGTCGCCCCAGACCCGCTCCCCGGTGTGGGCATGCACGTTGTCGTACACGGTCAGCTCGCCCGCGCCGACTTCCATGATCTCGGCGTCGATCTCGTCGGCCGACCCATCGGCCGACGCCGACTTGAGGTCGACCAGCTCGAGCTTGAACGGCTCGCCCGCGAGCTCTTCCTTGGCCTGCGCCACCGAGCCGAGCACCCGCCGGGAGAACCGCTGGCCGGCCTTGATGATCTGCCGCATGCGCTTCTCCAGCGCGACCAGATCCTCCGGAGTGAAGGGCTTGTCGACGGCGAAGTCGTAGTAGAAGCCGTCCCGGATCGGCGGGCCGATACCGAGCTTGGCCTCCGGGAACTGCTGCTGGACGGCCTGCGCCAGCACGTGAGCGGCGGAGTGCCGGATGACCGAACGACCGTCGTCCGATCCCGCCGGCACTGCCTCGACTCCGGCATCGGCCTCCGGCGACCAGGCCAGATCGCGCAACTGCCCGTCCGCGTCCCGCACCACGACGACCGCGTCGGGACCGCTGCGCGGCAGTCCGGCGTCGTTCACCGCCTGCGAGGCGGTCGTGCCTGCCGGAACCCTGACGCGCGCAGCGGCGGGGCGGGAGGCGGCGACAGACACGGGGTGTACTCCTTGGGCGATGGGGAGAGGGCGGCGCCGCGAGGCTCGGTGGCACCGGGAATGGGTTCCTGAATGCTAGCCGCGGTTGCCAGCGCGTTTCGCCCCCGCAGCGGCGGCGCTACGTAGCGGCGTTACTTCGCCGCACCGGGTCGGTATGGTCGGCCGATGGTCGATCCCGAGCCGGCTCGGCGCCCACCCGCGCCGCCGCTCGGCCAGGTGCTCGGAGCCGTTGCGCTCGGCGGGGTGATCGGGGCACTGGCCCGCTATCAGATCGGCCGCTGGTGGCCCACGCCGGTCGACGGCTTCCCGGCGGCCACCCTGTCCATCAATCTGCTGGGCTGCCTGGTCATCGGGATGTTCCTGGTGCTGATCACCGAACGGCTGACGCCGCATCCGCTGGTGCGGCCGTTCTTCGGCACCGGCGTGCTGGGTGGTTTCACGACGTTCTCCACCTACGCCCTGGACATCCAGCAGCTGCTCGCCCACGGCCGGGTCGGCACCGCGCTGGTCTACCTCGCCCTCACCGCGCTCGGCGCCGTGGCCGCAGCCGCTGTCGGCATGGCCGGCATGCGCCGGGTACTCGCCCGCCCGGCGGGCTGATGCTCGGATATCTGCTGGTCGCCGCCGGTGCCGCCATCGGTGCGCCGCTGCGCTACCTGACCGATCGAGCGGTGCAGGCGCACCTCGGCACGGCCTTCCCGTGGGGCACCCTGGCGGTCAATGTGGCCGGCAGCCTGGTGCTCGGGCTGGTGGCCGGTGCCACCCTGAACGCCGGCGGGTCCGAGCTGCGACTGTTGATCGGCACCGGGTTCTGCGGAGCGCTGACCACCTACTCGACGCTGTCGTTCGAGACAGTGCGGCTGACCGAGCAGGGCGGGCGGCTGCTCGCCGCGGCGAACCTGGCGATCACCGTGCTGGCCGGTCTCGGCGCGGTCGTACTGGGCTACGCGGTCGGCCAGTACCTCTGATCGCCCGGCACCTCGAGGCACCCGCCGGAGGGGTCGGTCGAGGGAACCGGTGAGAACGCCGTGCCGGGTTGGGCCCGCGTGCTTCACTTCAGCTCGTGGATGTTCCGTCGGCACCGTTCGAGGCAGCACCAGAGCCGGAGCCGAGAGCCGGGTTGTTCGGGCAACTGCCCGCCGACCTACCGCTGAGCGTCGCCGCGTCGGCGCTGCGGGAGCGCATCTACGGCTCCATCGCCTGCCTGTCCACGCTGCTGGTGATCACCGGCTACCCGGTGGACCACCCCTGGACGAGTGTGATCGATGTGCTGGTCGCGACCGGCGGTCTCTGGACGGCCAGCGTGCTCGCCGAGATCGTCGCTCATATCGGAACGCACGGCAGTACACCGCAGGGCAGTGAGGTCCGGCACATCACCTGGGTGTCGGGGCAGATCATGGCCGCCTCTGCGGTGCCGCTGGTGCTGCTGGTGCTGGCCGGTCTGGAAGTGATGTCCGATCACACCGCGGTGTGGTCGGGCGTGTGGGTATTGGTCGCCGAGATGGGCCTGTTCGCTTTTCTGACGGTGCGCCGCACCTCGTTGGGCCGGTGGCGCAAGATGATCCTCATCGCCTCGCTGGTCGGGCTGGGTCTGGTGGTCGTGGTGCTGAAGACCCTGTCGCACTGATACCTGCGCCTGCCCTCGGGCGGCTGGTCAGCCGAACGCGTTGACTCCGGTCAACTCTGCCGACACGGCCCACAGCCGCTCGGCGGCGACCGGATCCACCGCATGGGCGTCGACGCCGGCGGTGCGGGCGGTGGGCGACCCCGGCACCGTCGGTTCCGCAACGTCGCAGTCCTCGCAGTAGAGCCCACCGCGGCCGTCCAGCAGGGTCGAGGTCGCTACCCAGGCCGACGTGGCAGCGCCTTGCTCCGGCGTCTTGAAGCGCTCGTTGACGTTGCCGTCCTCGTCGATCCACCCAGAGGCGATCATCTCCGCGCGCGGCAGGTGCCGCTGCAGCTCGGTCATGATCCCGCCCGGGTGTACCGCGAACGCCCGCACCCCCGCGGCGGCGGCCAGGTGATCCAACTGCACCGCGAAGAGGCTGTTCGCCGTCTTCGCCTGCCCGTAGGCCAGCCACTTGTCGTATCCCTGCTCGAACTGCAGGTCGTCGAATCGGATGCC